>CAZQXY010000010.1:0-21504 GCA_964597455.1 uncultured Desulfovibrionaceae bacterium | reverse complement strand
AATTTTTCATTTGGCCTCCTCTTGTTAAATTCCTGTCTATCGGTGGTTTGACAGGCGCGGCAGCCATGGAAATACTCAGAGTTAGGCTGAAAAAACCCATTCCTTCGCCCAGCCTTTCGCGGGGCACAATATCTGAGACTACTGTCATCGATCCCGTATTGCCTACCCCCCAGGCCAGACCCTGAAAAAACCGCAACAAGATTAAAGCAACAACAGGAATCATCCAAGCATAAATAATCATCGGCAACAAAAAAAATAATAGCCCCCCGATAAAGATCTTTTTGCGCCCGTATTTATCCAGGCACCAGCCAGCAAACGGCCTGCTGATCACAGCGGCCAAAGTCAGTGCGGATAGCGCCAGACCAGCGGCCCTGGTTGTCCCTCCGAATCGCTCGATATAAACCGGCAAGGTGGGAATAAGGCAGTGAAAAGAAAGAAACATCGCCAACGCAGACAAGCAGATTAAAATATAATCCCGCGTCCAGAGAGGGGGCTTTCCCTGGTTCGGGAGGGCCACTTTTACCTGTTCCAAATCTTCTTCGTGCACTTAAGATCAATCCCTTTCAATATCTTCAAAATTATCCTACCTGAATAAATTATAACACTCTTCACTCCTTAACGTAAAGCATTTCAGGGAAGATATTCGATTACGGGAGAGGAAAACAAATAGCGCAGGACGAATGTTTACTTTTGAATGAATAGTTTTTACAGAGGAAGAGGAGATAAAAATGGAGATTAAAACAGAGTTAAAAGGTGAATCGATGACTATTGTAAAGGATGGGAACACAGCAATGGACTTTGGCAGCGGAAACGTCCCTGTCCTGGCGACCCCCATGCTGATTGCTTTGATGGAAGGTGCTGCCATAAATGCTGTGGAAAAATTTCTTCCCGATGGTAAAACTACCGTGGGCACTCTCATTGAATGCCACCACCTTGCCGCCACGCCCAAGGGGATGACCGTAACGGCTAAGGCCGAGCTGGTGGAGTTTGATAAGCGCCGCCTTTTTTTCAAAGTTGAAGCATATGATGAAAAAGAAAAGGTGGGCGAAGGCAAACATGAGCGTTTCATCATCGATCTGAACAAATTTTTAGAGCGCTGCCAGGAGAAACAGGAGAAAAAGTAAGGTAAAGCATCCTGCTGCACTGGGTGACCGGATAGGCTAATCTTTTATTTCTACAGGGTGGCCCCAACTGGCATAAGTATCTTCGTGGGCCATGATCATAAATTGCCGTTCCAGCGTTTGTTGCTGTAGTATCCGGCGGATGTTTTCCTTGCGGTTGGCGTCGGTGCTGGTAAACGAGTCATCAAATATTAACGGCAGCTTAATCTCTTCAGCCAGCAGATCGGCCACGGCAAAACGAAGGGCAAGGTAGAGCTGGTCGCGGGCTCCCTTGCTCAAATACTCCACTGAAAGCAGGCGCCCACCTTCCCGCACACTGATATTAAAATTTTCGTCAAATTCAACGTAGCGTTCAGGTACATCTGAAATTGCCCGGCAGTAACGTGAAGCATACTCCTCCAGGCGCTCCTTGTAAGTTTGACGGTATTCGTTGATGGCTTCTTCCAGTTCTTTGTGCGCCATCTCCAGGGCATCGGCCTCAATTAACTTTCTTTCTTTTTGCTGCTTCAATTCAGCGAGTTCAATTTCCGCCGCGGCAATATTCAAAGGAGATTCCCCTTCCAAAGAGGCCAGCCGCCTGAGCAGCTGATCCCGGGTTTGCTCCAGCATATTTTTTGCTGAACCAAGCTCGTTTATCTCCCTTTCCAAGACCTCCAGGTAATTGTTTATCTGCTCCAGGTCGTCAGCCTGTTCGGTTCCCGGCAGTCCCGGATGCCGATCGATATGTTCCCTCCACCTGAGCAAGCGCACGGTCACATTGTCTTCTTTTTTAGAGAACATGCTCTGCAGTGCGCCCACATCCTTCACACCATTGTTCTGTAAAATCGTTGCCAACTGCAATCCCACAGCCTCTTTGTTTTTAATAAGCTGCTGCATCTCTTTCCAGCGTTCCAGGGCAGCAGCAGCGCTGCCCCCATACTTTCTTTCTGTCATCTCCCGGATATTTTTATCAGCCTGCCCTTTTTGGCTGAACAAGTTATCTTCTTTTTCTTGCATTTCAGCCAGCCGGCCATTATTTGAATTTAATTTATAATCAAGGTCCCCGATAGTTTTCTTAATCTCAGCCAATCCGGCGGCTTTTTCTTCCTGCCGCCGCCACCATTCCCCGGTTAAACCTTCAAGCTGTTCCAGCATGCCGGCCACATTTTGCTCCGCAGGCGCACCCGCAGCCACCAGTAAAAACCGAGCCACCTCCCGCCAGTGCTCCGCTACATCCGCAGATAATGGATCAACCCCGGCAACGGTTTCCGCAGTGCAACCCCAGATTTCACCGGTCAGGGAATGCAGATCGGCTTCCAGCTTTTTCTTTCTCTCCAAATTGGAACGCCACTGACCCAGCGCCCTTGAAACGTCGTCATAAGCCCCGGCAAAGGGGCTCATTGTACGGTCAAAACGGTCTTTTTCCTCAGCGGCCTTTTCCCACTCCAGGCGCAGCTTTTCCAGATCGGCTTCCGATATCTTTTGGCCCTCTTCCTTATAACGGCGTTTTTCCTCTGCATACTGATAGAGGCGCTGCACCAGACGCCCCAGTTCCACTTCATCGGCTGTTGCAAACGGCCCGAGTTTATTGTTTAAGACAAGAACACCTTCCCCGCAACGGCGCAGCTCTTCCCGGGTCCGGGCCAGTTCCCGACGGCTACCGGCGCTAACCAGGGAATAGATAAGACCGCCTGCAAAGTAACCGGCCAGGGCGGCGATGAGAACAAGCGCAACCAGAACCGGGATATCGGCCGTCCTCAACAGGGTACCGGCCAGCCCGGCCAGTAAGACCATAACGCCAAACCGCACCCCCGCCGGGGCAATGAGTTTCCCGGAAAGCTCTTTCCCGGATTCTTCAAGTTCCTTCATTTTCTTTATTGCGGAGAGCTTTTCGTTTACAATCTCCTCCAGATCTTCCGGTAAGTCGAGCAGCTCGCTGTACTTGTTCTCAAAGGCAGATTTGGCCTCCTGGTATCCTTTTTTCTGTTCTTCAGCACTTTCCAGCGCCTGTCCGGCTTTGGCTGCAGCGCTGTTCAGTTCGGCATGGCGGCGATCATAATGCCCGGCCAGCTCCAGTACTTCTTCACTAGCATTTTGGAAAGGGAAAAAACGGTTCCCCAGCTCGCCCTTTATATACCTTAATTCCGCCTCAGCCTGTTGAAATTGATGCCACTGCTTTTTACAGGTTTCCACATTTCTATGTATAGTATTGAGCCTGGTTACGGGATCCGTACCCAGCCAGTCCCAACCGGCATATTGATTATTTTCTTCGTTATTAAGCACGGCAAGTTTTTCATCGTCTGCCTGCAAAGACTCTTGCAGCTTACGGATTGTTGCATTGTTCTCCTCCAGTTGCCTGTCGAGCCATACCAGCTCTTCCAGGGCTTCGCCTGTCCCCGGGGGCAAACCGTTAAATTCAGGATAACGCCGCTCCAGCTCCCCTTCCAGCAGCTGCAGCTCTTCCTGTAATTTCCGCACCTCTGTCTCTGTTTGCTTTAGTTTATCACGTTCCCGGGCCGCGTTAAGGTATTCATTCTGTAAAAGCCGCCAATTGGACCAGGCCTGACGGGTTTTTTCCTTTCTCTCCAGCTCTTCCTTTTTTTTATTGTATTCCCCCTCTGCAGAAACCAGCTGTCCCCGGACTTCCTCCAGTGAGTCCGCTACTTGCTTGCCGTCCTCAATACGCTGCTCCAAGCTGGATAATCTATCCGCAATCTGCTCCAGCAAACCGTCCTTGCCCATATTGCGGGCAGTAATCCCCCGGTCATTGGGACCGGTAAACCTGGTAAGCGATTTTAAGCTATCCTCCAGCCTTTTCAATGCATCATGAAAGGCTGTACCTTTGCCGCCGGAAAGCAACCCCTGTAATTCAGCGCTGATGTTTTTGGGTTCCGGCAGCGGTTGTTCCACGCAAAATGTAGCGCTGAACAGTTCCTGGCTGCTTATCCCCAGCAGTTCCTGCAGTTTTTCCTCGTATGCTTTAAGCCGCCTTGTCGCTCCCGGATTATGCGTGCCTTCCAGCAAGAGCTCCTTCCTGGTAAAATCCTCCCCGATTAACCACAGTTCAACCCGGTGGTTATCGAAGTCACGGACAACCTGGTAGTGTTGATTCCCGGCAGCGAAAAAAACCTCGCCCCGGCAACGGGAAGGGTTGTCCCAGTTGCGGAAGCGTTCCAGGATAAAGGAGGAGCTGGCCTTTTGACGGTGCCTAAGGCCGAAAAACGTCGCAATCAGGCCGGCTACCATGGTACTTTTGCCGCTTTCATTGCCGGCCACATAACAGCTTATTTCCTCCGAAAAATCAAACGCGGTAAGCTCCCGGTAAGTGCCGAAACCTTCCAGGATCAATCTTTTAAAGGTAACCCTGTGCCCGCTGTGCCCGCTCATGGCAAATCACTTCCTTCCAAAGCAGAGAGCCCCTTTAACAAAGCCTGCTCCAGTACTTTTCGCTCCCGTTCCGTCATGGCTTCCTTTTGCTTTTCCCGCATACGGCGGACATATGTCCCCCGCACAGTGGGTTCCCCGGCAATACTGTCCAGGAAACTTTCCGCAAAGAAATGGGCGGAGCTTTCAATCTCCAGGTGAAAGTAATGATCCTCAAGTTCCGCGGCCAGTGTTTCCGCATTAACCGGGAAAGAAGGCGTTCCAGTCAAAGCCAGATGTGTCATCACTTCCCGGTCCGCAAATTGAAGGCAGGCCTGGCGGAGTTCTTCCAGACCGACAAAAGTAGAGAGATCCAGCTCTTGAAATTGATGCCGGCGCACTGCGATTGGCGCAGTTTCTATTTTGAAAAGGTTGCCGGTACCGGTGTATTCTGCTATTGTAAGAGATCCGGTCCCCGGGTCGTTGAAACTTTTAAATTCCACGGAACCGGGGTAGACGGCTGCGCCGGAACCGACTTTTTTTTCCATATAACGATGGTAATGCCCCAGCGCCAGATAGTCATAACCGGCTTCGGCCAAAAGTAAGGAATCAAGCGGCATACTTCTGTCTGCAAGGCCTTCCCAGTCCAAGGACCCATGAAAAGCACCGATATGTATACCGGGCGCATCGCTGCGGGGAAAAGACTCTATGGAGGCGGGGCGGGTTACCCCCCCGGTATACGCCAGGGAATAGATATGCACCCCGGTGCCTTTTACCTCACCAGAAAAAGACAGCTCCGGCATAGGATTGCGGACCAGACAGCCGGGCCAGCCGTCGCCGTGCTGACGATAAACCGATTCCCGGTAGGTTATTTCATCATGATTGCCCGGAATCGTAACCACAAGCATCCCGGCTTTACTCAGGCGGGCTATTTGCTCCATGACTCGCTTCACCAGGGCTCCCTCAGGACAGTAGTGTTCAAACAGATCGCCCACAATCAGCACTGCCTGAATATTATGCTGCGGGGAAAGGGCATAGTCAACAGCTTTTTCCAGCAGCTGATCCCGCTCCCGGCGACGAAGCTTGCTTTTCTCCCCGGACAGGTACGCCGGCTCCCAACCCAGATGCAGATCTGCCAAATGCAATATTCGGAGCATAACCTCACCTCTGTTATCTGTTAACCGTTTATATTTTGAACTGCTCAGGCGAAGCAGGGGGACGGCAGACTGTGTGAAAACTGTCACCCTGAGCAAAGCGAATGGGTCTTGAAATGGCTTGAAATCAAGATTCTTCGCTACGCTCAGAATGACACATTGTTCGTTACACTCAGAATGACACATTGTTCGTTACACTCACTGGGTCTTGAAAATGACAAAAACCCAATTTAAGCATGTTTTCACACAATCTGACGGTTCCATATTTAAGCATGTTTTCACACAATCTGACGGTTCCATCTATTAATTTCCGTTTATCTGTACGTTAATCCCCTGCAGGCCTTCCAGTGCTCCACAGGGAATTGATATATGCGGCGGGGAAACTCTATAATCCCGCGGATTGATGCGTATAATTACGGCATTGTGATATTTCCCCAGGCTTTCGCTCATATTGCGGATGGTGGATATAGCCGTGCCTGCTCCCATCTCAACTACGACCAGGGGAGGAGTATATTTTTTCAAGAAGTAACTGTGGTTTCTGCTTTGTTCATCGGAGCGTTGACTGAGCCAGGCAAAATCACCGAACATGAGCACATTCGGCCTGGAGACATTGCCACAGTGGGGGCAGCGCAAGATCTTTTTGGCCCGCATGGTAGACAGATCCACCGGAAGATGCTCTTTATTTTCCCAGATAGCACTGCTGCAGGGCCGGCTACACTGTAAATAATGAATAGAGCCGTGGACTTCATAAACCTTTTCCGAAGAAAAACCGGCCTTCTGAAACTGCCCATCCACATTGGAGGTAATCACGAAATAGTCCATCTCAAAGCAGTTTATCCACTCCTGCAACAACTGGAATCCTTGATGAGGGACAGTCTTGCGGTAAAGGTCGATGCGATGGGCATAAAAACCCCAGCCAAAAGCGGGATCTTCATCAAAGTGCATAGGATTGGCGGCATCATAGTAGTTTAAGCCCAGGGGTTCGTACATCGGATAAGATTTCCAAAAACCTTTTTCCCCGCGGTAATCAGGCAGTCCTGAATCTACCCCAATACCGGCACCGGCTGTAATGATTAAGGTGCGGGCATTTTTAATTGCCCTCGCTGCGTCTTGAAAGCTTTGGCTAAAACTAACACCCATTCCTTTAACCTCCCAAGCTCAGATTAATATCCTGAGCCTTGTGACATTTTATCATGATAATCAACAAGGTGACATTATCACAGATTAATCACAACTGTCAAACCTGTCAAACCCATCAAACCTGTCTAACAAGGGAACTTGACTTTATCAGGTCGGTTTAGTACACTTTCATCAAAAGAAGTAACCTCGGAAGCTTATAATTATCGGGCTTGTACTGCTAATTGCCTTAGTATAGTTATAGGAGAACCACGAAGCTATTGAGGGGGCAAAGCCTGTGTTCATTAATTTTTTTTACGAATTAAAAAAGTCAGGAGTCCCGGTTTCTCTGACCGAGTGGATGACTTTAATGGAAGCCCTCAACCAAGGTCTGGCTAATTCGAGTTTGACCGGTTTCTACCACCTCGCCCGGGCGGTGCTGGTTAAAAGCGAGGTGTATTTCGATAATTATGACCAGGCCTTCTATAACTGTTTCAGTGGTCTGGAATCCCCGGCAGATGCATTTAAAAAAGTTCTGCAATCGCTGGAAAGCGGGCAGCTCTACCACTTTATATCCCCTGAAGAGGAAGAACTTTTGCATGAGCACAATTTGAAAAAAATGCGCTCCAAAATAGGTAAAATAAAAATCACAAGCAAAGAGCAAAAGCCTTATGCGGTAGCCATTGCAAAAGGAGGATCAGGCGGGGCAAAATCCGGACAAGGAGGCAATAACCCAAAAGGGGGAGTGCGCATTGGCGGAAAGCCAAGCGGCGGCTCGGCTGTTAAAGTGGCGGGCGGGCGGCTTTACAGGGGCTACCGCAGCGATGAAGCTATCGGGGTAAGGCGGTTTGAAGCGGCTCTGCGGGTTCTGCGCCAGCTTGGCCGCAATGAAGGCCCGAAGGATGAATTGGACCTGGAGGGCACTATCGATGCTACCTGCCGGAACGCCGGCAAACTAAAAATTGTCTGGGACCATCCGCGCAAAAACAAGATGAAAATCTTGCTTGTAATGGACTCCGGCGGTTCTATGGATAGTTATATTAATCTCTGCAGCCAGTTGTTCACAGCCGTGAAGCGTTCTACTCATTTTAAAGAACTGAAATATTATTATTTTCATAATTGTATCTATGAAAATATTTACGTTAAACCGGCATGTATCGATATCAATGCTATAAAAACATATGATTTTTTGCAAAATCATAATCCCGATTGCCGTCTCATTATTGTAGGCGACGCCAGCATGGCCCCCGTTGAACTTACCAACGCAGGCGGGGCTATTGATATTGAGCATGATAATACTGAACCGGGTCTGGTCTGGTTAGAGCGTGTTATCAACCATTTTGAGCATGCGATCTGGCTTAACCCCTTGCCCGTCCGAACCTGGGATGAGAGTATGAACTATAGGGCAGAAAGCATTGCCATGATCCGAACCCTGATTCCCATGTATGAAATGACCCTCGACGGGCTGACGCAGGCGGTTAAAAAACTAAAGGTTCGCTATTGAAAACGTTCGGATAACACCGGATAACGAAGCAGGGGGACGGCAGACTGTGTGAAAACTGTCACCCTGAGCAGAGCGAATGGGTCTTGAAATGGCTTGGAATCAAATGACAAAAACCCAATTTAAGCATGTTTTCACACAGTCTGACAGTTCCATATTTAAGCATGTTTGCATACAGTCTGACGGTTTTTTTACGTCCACGTTGTAACCCGCCCGCCGATCACCGCAGAGGTAATCAGCGGCATGGTATCGCCATATAAACAACAGTCCTACAGTCTAAGTCTACAGGCTACAGTTTTCTTTTGAGAATTTTACCGGTAGCGCTTTTAGGCAGCTCTTGGCAGATATCAATAATTCGCGGCACTTTATATGCAGCGAGCTTTTCCTTACAGAATGCAACCATCTCTTCCGAACTGGTGCTCTTCCCCGGTTTTAATACAACAAAAGCTTTTGGGATTTCCCCTTTCGCCTTATCGGGAACCCCAATGACGGCAGCCTCCAAAATAGCGGGATGAGTAAAAAGAAGCTCTTCAATTTCACGGGGATAAATATTATAACCCCCACAGATAATTAGATCTTTCTTTCGATCGACAATAAAAATATAACCTTCTTCATCCTTACGAGCAAGGTCTCCCGTATGGAACCATCCATCAATAAAAGCATCGGAGGTTGCTTCGGGCATTTGCCAGTAACCTTTGAAAAGCCCAGGCCCCTGGAGCGCAATTTCACCAACTTCTCCTACGGGCACCTCCCGGTTTTCATCATCCATAATTTTAACCTGCCAGGTGTGTGCCGGCAACCCTATCGAACCGGGCTTTCTGTGCCCCAGACGTTCATATGAACAGGCAGCGCTGGTTTCGGTAGCTCCGTAACATTCACAGTAACCTACCCCGAAATTGGTTTCAATCTGGATTATATTTTCTGCAGGCATGGCCGAACCGGCTGATTGAGCAAATCTCCAGTTACTCAGGTCATATTTCTCCCTGTTTTCCTGATAATGCTGCAGCATGTAAATATACATAGTCGGAACCCCGCAAAAATGGGTTACTTTGAATTTACTAATCAGCTCCATTGCTTTTTCCGGATAAAAACGCGGCATGGTTACTACTGCCGCACCTTTAAATACCGGTCCTAAAACAGTGGTAATAAAGAAAATGTGACAGAAAGGAGCGCCGGTGAGAATACGATCCTGGTCGTTAATATGTAATACGTAACAGCCGTTTAAATCAGCCTGTTCCCAAAAATTATAATGCGTTAACATTGCCCCTTTGGGGACACCGGTAGTACCGGAAGTATACATCATCGTCACAGGATCATTTGGCAGGCAATCCGTGATCTCTAAAGTATCATCTTCAAGATCCAGCAACCGGGAAAAAACCTGGGCGCCGTCTACAGCTTCTTCGCCTGTAACGATCAAGTGTTTTAATGTAGTAAATTGCTCCCTGATGCTGAGCACGTTGTCCCTGGCCTCTTTCGCCGCGGCAATAAGGATTTCCGCCCCTGAATTTTTCATAATATACGTTATTTCCGCGCTCTTATACATAATATTAAAAGGAACAGCCACAGCACCAATGCGGGCAATCGCAAAATAGGAAATCAGGTATTCCGGGGAATTGGGCAGGTACATAGCCACGCGATCGCCTTTTTTTACCCCCAATTTGCGCAAGGCGTTGCCAAACCGGTTGATACGCTTATTAAATTCTTCCCAGGATAGTGTTAAATCCTCCGATACAACTGCATCCCAACCGGGAATGCGCCGGGCATGTTCTTCAACCATACTCGATATATTCATAGTTGAAACCTCCAATATAATATATTGAAATAATTTTAGCAATAATCATATAATGCAAATCCTGTGCCATTAATGCAAATCCTGTACCATTTTTTTATCTTATGAAGAATAAGACTTTTGTAATAAGTAAAACCTCGAAATAAGGATGTTTTATTTTTAATTACTGCTGTGCAGACAGCAATGCATTAGGAAATGCAAAACAGATAATATGTCCTGATAATATACATCATTATCCGTAAAACAGATAATGCCCAATTTTAAATTATTCTTTTTTCAAGCAGGAAATGGGGTAAAGAGGTAGAATGTTTAGGATAGAATATTGGTAACATGTTTTTTATATATATGACACCAGGGTAATATAACATCAGAAGGGAGCAATAACAGATGGGTAATGAAAAAACATTATGGGAGCAGGCAGTTGATTTTCACGGACATGAATGCGCCGGACTGGCAACAGGGTTCCGTGTTGCCGAGGCAGCTATAAATGCCCTGCGCAGTAACCGCGACATAGATGAAGAGCTGGTAGCCATCGTCGAAAACAACAGCTGCGCTGTTGATGCCATCCAGGTTATTACGGGATGTACCTATGGAAAGGGGAACCTCATTATTCGTGATTACGGCAAGCAGGCCTATACTTTCATCCTGAGAAAAAACGGCAAAGCAGTGCGGATAACGCCCAAAAAAGCTGATAAGGAAAAGCAAGATGATCTGACGGAACTGCGGAAAAAAGTGTTCAGCGGCAAGGCCGGAGAAGAAGAAAAAGCACTTTTCCAGGCCAAAACCAAAAATATAGTTAAGGAAATGCTTTCCAGGCCACTGGATGAAATGTGCCGCGTCGAAGAAATAACCTGTGAGATACCTGCAAAAGCGAGGATCTTTCCCTCCGTCACCTGTTCTTACTGCGGCGAAACGGTCATGGAGCCGCGGGCACGGGTTATCGGAGGCCGGCTGGCCTGCATCCCCTGTTCGGAGAAACTTTCCGGCTTATCTTAGGATGAAGCGCTCAATATCTACGGAAAGATACATTAAAAACATATAACCCTGCTTCTCTTTTCTTTTGCACTTCAAAGCCGATTTTTTCAAATAAGTGTAAAATCGCCCTGTTCTCCGGCAAGGATTCACCTGTAAAACCAATTAAACCGTTCTTGTTGGCTAAAACAGCAAGGTAGGACAAGAGCTCCGTGCCGATACCGATATTTTGATATTTATCCCTGACCACTATAGCTACTTCCGCAGTTGCCTTGTTGCCAGTCAGGGCATATTGACCTATCCCTACCAGGAACTCTTTTTTCTGATCAAGAAAGGCAAGGATAACCATCTCCTCAGCATAGTTTACCCTCAAAAAAAATTCCTGCAGTTTCTCGTGCGGCAAATCCTTGCGTGTGGAGAAGAACCTTTTATGAACGCTTGTGCCGGAAAGAGAGTAGAAAAATTCCTTAATTAAGGGTTCATCGGTAATTTTTACCGGACGCAAAAAAATGCGCAATCCTGTATTGGTCGTTCTATGCGTTTCCAGATCCTCCGGATATTCTCCTTTTTTCCCGGGAGTAAAAGCCTGATCTTTATAAATCAGCGCTAATTTTTTGGCCTCTTCTATAAGCCAGGAGCGAAATTTTGGATGGGCCACGCTAATTAAAGACATAGCCCTTTCCCTTATATTTTTTCCAAACAGGTAAGCTATACCATATTCCGTAACCAAATAATGAATATCGCCCCTTGTTAAAGTTGCGCTCGCCCCTTCTTTTAGAAAGGGCACTATTCTGGAAACCTCACCACCCCTTGCTGTTGACTGCATGGCCAGTATGGTCTTTCCTCCAGGAGCCATAAGCGAACCACGCATGAAATCCGCATGTCCTCCGACACCGCTGAAAAAAGTCCCGCCCAGGGATTCGGCGTTGGCCTGCCCCGTAAGATCCACCTGCAGGGCGCTATTAATAGCGGTCATATTTTTTATGCGGGCAATGTTAAGGGGATTGTTGGTATAATCAATAGGAAGAAATTCTATTGCAGAATTGTCGTGCAAATAGTCATACGCCTCCTTTGTGCCCATGCAAAAGGAGGCTACAGTTTTTCCCCGGTTAAGGTTTTTCTTAGCATTATTGACAACTCCCATTTTCATTAACTTGACGATGCCGTCACTGAGGAGTTCCGTGTGCACACCGAGGTTTTTTTTGGAATGAAGGTTAGCGATAATCGCATCGGGTATACTGCCGTAACCGACCTGAATCGTATCCCCGTCTTGAATGATTCGCGCTACATATTTCCCAATACGCTGGGCAATGAAATCGGGAACACTCCCCTTATTTTCCAGTAAAAGCTCGTCGAAGGGGATGATATAATCAACTGTTTCGGCATTAATAAAGGTTTCGCCGTGTACACGCGGCATATTATTATTTAGCTGTGCAATAACCAGCGCGGCGTTTTCCAGTGCGGACCGGACTATATCAACACTGATTCCCAGGCTCAGACAATTAAATTTGTCTGGATATGAAGTCTGGATAATCGCAACATCCACAGGAACAAGTTTTTGGCGAAACAATTCGGGAACTTCGGACAAAAACACGGGGGTATATTTAGCGAGCCCCCTTTGGACAGCGTCCCTGGTTCCGTCCCCGATAAAGAACAGATTATGCCGCAGGAGATTATTATATTTATCCTCTTTATAAGGCCTGATCCCAAAAGTCCAAATCTGCAACCCTTTAGGCTGAAATCTTCCCGCATTTTCATCCACATATTCTTCCAAAGAGCGAACCAGATATTGCGGCCTCCCGCAAGCGGAACCAATAAAAACATGGTTGCCCGGATAGATATGCTGAAATGCTTCCTCCAGAGAAACAAACTTTTGTGGATACAACTCTCTTAGTTTATCCAGATTATTTCTGTCTATTTTACTTCTCTCTGCTTCAATCGTTTCAACCATTGTTTGCTTTCCTTTCCAGAACTCTACATTTGTCGAAGAATGTCTGATTATATTTTACACTAAAAATAGATCGTTGCAACATTTGTAAAATAAATGTTTATGCGTTAACATTTTGAATTATAAAAAGAGGGGGGGGGACCGAGGGATAAAGTAAATAAAAAAATAGCCGCAAGGCTATCCGAAAAGTACGGGGGACACTCCGCTAGAGCATGGAATGTCCCCCTGAACAAACTAAATAAATGCAAAACCATCTGCGTTAAAATGGTCCTGGTATTTAACCGGCTTTGTTATCATACTTTTCTTTAATAGAAGAAATTATATCGGCATCCATTAACGTCGTAGTATCGCCAATCACTTTCCCCTCAGCGATATCACGGAGCAGTCGCCGCATAATCTTCCCGCTGCGGGTTTTGGGTAATTCAGCTGTAAAGTAGATATCTTCCGGCCGTGCCAGTGCACCGATTCTACTGACAACCAGCTGTTTTAGCTCCACAATTAACTCGTCAGAGCCATTGAAGCCTTCCCTGAGCGTTACAAATGCGGATACTGCCTGCCCTTTCAACTCATGTTTTTTGCCGATAACAGCAGCCTCCGCTACCGCCTGGTGCTCCACCAGCGCGCTTTCAATTTCCGCAGTTCCAAGACGGTGTCCGGAAACGTTGATTACATCATCCACCCTGCCGATAAGCCAGATTGCCCCATCTTCGTCTCTTTTGGCACTGTCGCCGGCAAGGTATACTCCTTTAAATTGATTCCAGTAAGTATTTAAAAAGCGTTCGGAATCATTATATAGATCACGCAACATTGACGGCCACGGCGATTTCACTACAAGGTATCCCTGCTCCCCGGGCTTGACAGAGTTGCCTTGTTCGTCGAAAATATCCACTTCCACACCCGGGAAAGGGCTTGTAGCCGCGCCGGGTTTAAAAGAAGCATCCCCCGGGAGAGGTGTGATCATATGCATACCTGTTTCTGTTTGCCACCATGTATCCATGATGGGGCATTTTTCCCCGCCGATGTATTTGTAGAACCACATCCACGCTTCGGGGTTGATCGGTTCACCTACGGAACCGAGAACACGCAGGCTGCTCATGTTATGTGCGGCTGGATACTGCTCGCCCCAGCGCATAAACAAACGGATTGCCGTAGGAGCGGTATAAAAAAGTGATACGCCAAACTTCTCGACAATTGCCCACAAACGATCTTGAGCAGGATAGTCAGGAGATCCTTCGTATAATACAGATGTCGCACCACAAGATAGCGGGCCATACACAATATAGCTGTGACCTGTTATCCAGCCGATATCGGCCGTGCACCAGTATACATCATCCTCCTGGCAATCAAAAACATATTTAGTGGTTGCATGTACGCCGACCATATACCCTGCGGTCGAATGGAGAATACCTTTGGGCTTCCCGGTAGTTCCGCTGCTGTACAGGATGAAAAGGGGATCTTCCGCATCCATGACTTCCGGTTCACAGTATAATTCCGCTTCGTTCATCAGGTCGGGATACCACAAATCCCTGCCGGGCTCCATCTGGGCATCCCCCCCGGTGTGCCGGACAACCACAACTTTTTCAATACTCGGACATTTATTATCCTGAATGGCCGTATCGGCGTTACTCTTCAGGGGGATTGGTTTCCCGCGCCGATAACCGCCGTCAGCGGTAACCAATATTTTCGCCCCGGAATCATTTATACGATCTTTAAGGGCATCAGAGCTAAAACCGCCGAAAACCACGCTATGAAGAGCGCCAATCCGGGCGCAGGCCAGCATGGCTATGATCGCTTCAGGAATCATCGGCAAATAAATAGTTACTACTTCCCCACGTTTTACTCCCAGGTTCTTCAATACGTTCGCGAATTTATTCACCTCGCGATAAAGATCCCAGTAAGTCAACACCCGCGTATCACCCAGTTCACCTTCAAAGATAATAGCGGCTTTGTTCTTTTTCCATCCGGTTATATGGCGATCAACACAATTGTAACAGGCATTTAACTGTCCATCATAATACCAGCGGTAGAAGGGGGCATTTTCTTCATCGAGAATCTTAGTCCACTCTTTAAACCAGGTAAGATCTTTGCTCATTTCCCCCCAAAAAGCAAGGCGGTCCGATTGGGCCAATGCACGTAACTTTTCAGCAGTTTCTTTTGTCTCTTTAGATAAAGAAGGATGCAATACTACCCCATCGGACGCCACATTGCCCTGGCGGTTTACTTCCATTTTTTTCACCTCTCCCATCTCATTTAAAAACCGCAAAAAAACAACACAACACTATGTATTTAATACGATAAATAATTCCTGTTACCAACCCCTTCCCGTGCTAATAACCTTTCTTTATAGTTATCTGATTTTGCCCACACCCCGGAATTTACACGCAGTTGATGTAATTATTATAGTTCATTTAGTAATGATTATCTATAGGCTTATAATAATTGTTATTTTTCGCTTCTTATGACTTTTCAAATATTTCATAAACTTGTCTCTATTCTATACTCTTTCCTTTTGGGGACGATCCGATCTTAAGCCGTCCTGGAAAAACCATTTCATAAACCGCGCCGGCCAGAAAAAAGGGCTATTTAACTTCCGCCAGGCATGTTTTAATTCGCTCAGAGTCTCCCCTTGCGGCGTTTTTTCCCCATAAATTTCAAGATTAAATTTTTCTACAATTAGTCCAATCTCCTGCTTAGCCTTTGGGAAATGGTGCCCCAGGCGCATCCCATATTCAAAGGGAGTTTCGGAGAGAACCGTAGGGAAACCGCTTGTTCTTCCCCAGAGCAAAAGGCGCCGGTAAAATACCGCAACCTGCCCCTGGTACAGCGATGAGCGCGAAAGAATGCCCCGCAGATAGGCAATAAAAGCCTGTATACGGTACCACCAAACCCTCAGGAACATGAGCAACTCCTCCCGGATACTGCGATGCTCTTCTGCCTCCGGGGTTTTTCTGAAAAGCCAGCGCAGCAGGCTGCGTATTCCCCAGGCCGCAACAAACAGTGCCAGTAAAAGCAGCAGGCCCGCACCCCCCCAGAGCAGAACCTTCTGCAGGATCTCCGTCCACCAGCTCCCTTCAACAGGCTCGATAACCGCCAGATCGCCATCCCCTGATAAACCGGAATCCCCCGCATCCGTCCTGAGTGACCTGCGGCCAAAGAGAAAACGCAGTAGCGCAATTAAAACAGAGCCCACGGGGGCGGCAATTACTTTAACAGCTTCATAACCCGCATCTGCAGCCATTGATAAATACGGAAGAAATAAAAGCAGGGTGCTTCCTGTGAATACGATCACTAGAACTGCAAAAACCATTAGCAGCCCAACCCCGCGATAACCCGCCAGATACTCCCTCCGGCCGCTCCCACTGTTTCGTGCCAGGACAATGGAAAGCATGCTAAAAAGGAAAAAGGGAAGGAGCAAAGAATCACCAACAGGATTTGTAACCCCGATCCCCCCGCAAACAAGCATGATAAAAAAGAAAACAGCAATACCAAGATCAAAACGGGATGTTATGGACAGGTAAGCGGAAGGACGCAGCCCGGAAAAAAACCCGCCGGCCCAGAAAACTGCCGATAAAAAGATTATTAATCCAAAAGTCAGCCCTTCCAGCGGTTCCCTCGGCTGACAGAATAGCCCGGCAACCCAGCTCTTGCTGAAAATGGGTTCTGTACAGCCGTAATAAACATAAAGGTTCCCAAGTCCTGCCGCTGAAAATCCCAGAAGATGCAAACCGAGTGCCTGGATTATTCGCCACCCGCGCCCCCGGTAAAAAGAAGTTATTGCCGCAGCAGCAAAAAAAGCAGCGGCCGCACCCAACAGGGGGAAAGCCGGGGAATCCAACAGCCGGAGACAGAATACGGCAAAAGCATAAATCCAGCTCAGCTCCATCAAGCCGGCAGAAAAAAACAACAGCGTGCTTTTCTCCTTAATCATGCGCAGTACCTTCTTCCCCACAAAGTTGCTGCAGGTGAAATACCCGGCTTCCGCCTAAATCCGTAATACCGGGTCTTTTACCGGTAGCAACAAAGGCCAGGGGCACCTTACGCTCCCGGAAAATGGCCCGCGTCCTCGCGGCCGTATCATCTATTTCTGGACAAAAGTAAAGAGCGCCAGTTCCCCAGGAGAGGTTCACGCCATACTGCAGCACATCCTGTAAAGCTCCGGCGGGCTTTAACTGCAGCCTGCCCAGCACCTCCAGTACTGCCGAAAGCTGCCGGGAACTCCTGGACAACGGCACAACTGCAGGACCTCCTCCGGCAAGGGTTCCATTGCATACTATACCCATAGCGCCTCCCTGCTGATCCAGCCATACCGCTACTGAAGCCACGGCCTCCAGAGCGCGCTCGAAATTCTCCTCAAAACCCAACCGGGCAAAATGTGCAACATCTACAGCAAGCAATATTTTTCTCCCGGCGGTGGGTTCAAAGATTTTTTCCTGCAACCGGTTGTGACGGGCGCTGCTTTTCCAGTGAATATGCCTGGCGGGCCGGCCATAACGGTAATCCCTGGTACCGACCGGATATACGGGGTCCTCTACAGGGCCTTTGGCGCTTTTTGTTCCCAGAAAATCCCGCAAAGGGGATGGAAAATCTTTTATAGCAATAAGCCGTGGGAAAACGACAACCTGCAGCGGGTTGAATAATTTTTTTCGCTGATAAAAACCAAAAAGGTCTCCCGCTCCGATATATGGCGGGCCCAGCTCGTGGCACCCGCGCTTTAAGGCTGTCAGCTCCCATTCCCAGGTGACTTTCTGTTTCCAGAGCAATCCGCTTTCACCGCGCAGCTCTCCGCCGAATGGCTTTTCGTCGGCGAGAGCGGATGGACACAGGCCTTTTACCGGGACGCCAAACCGCAGCCACACCGGCAGAAATTTGCTGTTTTCCACCTCTGCCCCCATTGTAATCTTCTCAGAGGGAAAAACTTTTTGCTGATCGGCCTTTAACCGGCACTCAATACCGGAAAGACTCAGGCGGCACCATATTTTTGCGCCATACATCATCGCCATGACAAGAAGAAGCAGGTAAATTAGGCCCTCCTGCCTGTATAACAGGGCAATAAACAGGACCAGCCCGACTAAAAACTGGATAAAACTATCGGCAAAAATGCTGGGGAGTCTTTGCTCCTCCCGCTGTAAATAATCCGTCATATAATACTTCACCTGCTCTTATCTACAAATGCCCTCATCTGCAAATGCTCTCATCTACAAAGTGGGAACCGGAATATTGCCCACAATCTCTTCCAGTATTGTTGCAACAGTTACCCCCCTGATACGCTCTTCAGTATGCAGAATCAGGCGGTGAGCCATAACAGGCTTGAGCAGATATTTTACATCATCAGGAAGAACATAGTTCCTCTCCCGCAGGAGTGCAAGCGCCTGTGCAGCACGCATGAGATGTATGGAGCACCGCGGAGAAGCGCCGTAACTTATAAATTTACTGTGCCGTGTAGCTTCAACCAGATCCACAATATATTCCTTTGCCTCGGGTGAAACTAAAATTTTACGCCGCGCCATTTGCAGCTGCAGAATTTCCACAGGGCTCACAACCGTTTCCAGACTGAGGATAGGGTCCTCCTCCTGAAATCGTTCCAGAATCAGGATCTCCTCGTCCTTTGAGGGGTAACCCAGATCTACACAGAGCAGAAA
This sequence comes from uncultured Desulfovibrionaceae bacterium, assembly GCA_964597455.1. Lineage (GTDB taxonomy): Bacteria > Bacillota > Dethiobacteria > DTU022 > UBA8154 > DUQX01. The sequence goes on along the minus strand of CAZQXY010000010.1, from coordinate 2,922 downwards.
CCTGTCGAGCTGTGCCTCCGGAAGGGGAAAAGTCCCCTCCAGTTCAATAGGATTTTGAGTGGCAAGAACAAAAAAGGGGCGGGGCAGGGGCATGGTAACCCCATCAATGGTAAGCTGCCTTTCCTCCATGCTCTCCAGCAAACTGGCCTGGGTTCGGGGGATCGTGCGGTTGATCTCATCCGCCAAAACAACATTGGCCATGAGCGGCCCGGGCTGGAATTTGAAGCTGCCGGTCTGCTGATCATAGACATTAAAGCCGGTAATATCCGCCGGTAAAAGATCCGGCGTAAATTGAACGCGCTTAAAGGTTCCTCCGATGCTTTTTGCCAAGGATTTGGCCATCTGCGTTTTACCCACTCCAGGGACATCTTCCAAAAGGACATGCCCTTCGGCAAGAAGGGCTGCCAGCAGCAACTCCAGTGATTGGGATTTCCCTACCATAACCCTGGAAACATTTTGCATAATTCTACGGCATATAGTTAAATCCAAACAAATTACCTCCAAACATAAAATAAATACAAGCTCCGCTGCATTCCCTTGAAAACGAAAACGAGTTAAAACTGCAATCATCATCTTTTATTTTCTACAATATCTGAACGATTCCTGCACTGAACGGTTCCTGCACTTAGTAAAAAGTTACTCAGTCAAGGCCTGAGGGTAAGGCCTGAAGGATTAATTATCCAATTTTGGAAAAGAAATAAGTTTTATACTTGAAAATATACATTTCAGTGGTATACTAAACACAGTTCTTCTTGTTTGCAATGATGGCTATACGGGGATAGAAGCAAAGGAGTTGACCATAAATTGCTTAAAGGCAAAGTTGGTGTTGTATTCGGCCTTGTCAACCAGCACAGTCTTGCCTGGCACATTACCAAAGCTCTGGCGGAAGCAGGAGCAAGCCTGGCCATTACATATCAGAGCGAGCGTTTTGAATCCAAGGTAAAAAAACTTATTGCCGGCCACCTGCAACAAACATCCTCTCCTTTATTATTGCCCTGTAATGTGCAGGATGACGGGGAGATTGAAAACGTCTACCGTGAAATTGAGCAACAGTTTAATAAACTTGATTTTATTGTTCACAGCATCGCTTACGCTCCTAGAGAAGACCTGGAAAATGATTTTATCGTTACTTCGCGCAGCGGTTTTCAGACAGCGATGGAAGTAAGCGTCTATTCGTTGATCGCTGTTGCCCGACTTGCCGTTCCACTGATGAAAGACGGCGGAAGCATCGTAACGCTCACCTATCTTGGAGGCCAGCGCGTAGTCCCCAATTATAATATTATGGGGGTCGCCAAGGCTGCCCTGGAATCTTCCGTTCGCTACCTCGCATATGATCTTGGCAAAAAAGGCATTCGCGTAAACGCCCTTTCCCCCGGACCGGTAAATACACTTTCATCCCGCGGTATTAAAGGCTTTACTGGTTTCCTGGCAGATGTCCGTGATCATGCTCCTCTTAGAAAAAATACTGAAGGCAGTGAAGTAGGCGATGCCGCTTTATTTCTCTGCAGTGATTTATCCCGCGGCATTACGGGGGATACTATTTTTGTCGATGCAGGATATCATATTAAAGGTTACTGAAATAAATATGCCAAAAAATATGGTTTTTTGCATATAACCCAGCTTCTATTGCAGGAAATTCCTACCTTTTGTCGAAATAGAGTAAGTCGAAATAGATAATCAGTTAATTTACTTTATTTATAAAACCAGCTTTGAAATTAGGATTCACACGTTACCTGTACCGTGAGCTGCAATCCGGCTAGATTGAAACTAACTAAATATTTTGATCAGGATAATATCTGCCAACAGACCATTGCCGGCGGCAGAACGGAACAGGAAGCGTTTCACAAAGCCCTTTCTAAAATGGCGATTCTTACTAAATTAAGTTGAGAGGAGTTTTATTATGGCGATTGGTAAGTTGGATCTGGTAAAAATCATTGCCCAGAAACTCGGTGTGACGCAAAAGGAATCTGCTGATTTTCTCAACGTTTTTATTGAAACAATCGAGGAAAACCTGGCCAAAGGAGACAAAGTGCAACTGGTAGGTTTCGGCACTTTTCTAACCAGGAAAAGGGAAAGCCGGGAGGGGAGAAAACCAGCAACCGGAGAAAAAATTACAATTCCAGCAAGTATAGCGCCGGCATTTAGACCGGGGAAAAGATTAAAGGAAAAGTTGAACAGTTAATTGTAAAACCGGCATACAGCCGCCCTTCCTGAAAAAAATAGGGCGGCTGATCTTAATTAACCATACCAAAAAGATGATCCCAAAAGACGGGATTGAAAAAAAGTGTAATAAAATTATACAAAATATTTTTGCTATTGGCAGGAAAAGGTTGGCCTTTGTCGAATATAAGAGAAGTTGTTTATATTGTGTAATAATTTTATTAATCTGCGGAAATTAATAATATAACAGCGATGGTCAATCAGTAGCTTTGATGAATAGGGTTTGCGTTAGCTGACAATCTTTTGCAAAAAGGCCTTAAAAATATTTTGAAAGGAGAATTAATTGGGTATGACAACTGGCAAAGTGGAACTGGCAAAAACAATCTCCCGAAAAACCGGTACAACACAAAAACAGGCATCAGAATTCATTAACAGCTTCGTTGAAACAGTTGAAGAAAAACTGGCAGAGGGAGAAAAAGTACAGCTGGTGGGGTTTGGAACCTTTTTGACCAGAAAACGGGAAAAAAGGGAAGGCAGGAAGCCGGGGACAGGAGAAATAATCGAAATACCGGCAAGTATCGCTCCAGTTTTTAAAGCAGGCAAAGGTTTAAAAGAAAAATTAAACAGTTAATTGCAGGTTACTTTTTTTCAAAAGGCTTAGCTGGGCTCCACACTTTTTCTCTGGCGTGGAGCTTTTTTGCAGGTGTTGTAAAACAATTCCCATATCTCTTTTTTGTCATAACTCAGTATATTTTACACCTC
>CAZQXY010000009.1:3826-21662 GCA_964597455.1 uncultured Desulfovibrionaceae bacterium | reverse complement strand
TCCTTATTATTTCGTTACTTGACAAATTGATTTTTTGTTTGTGCAACGGCAGTGACTCCAAAAGGATTATTTTAACTGCCGGTGATCCGGCTAATCCTCTTCCGCCATACTTTTACCAGACGCTTCCTCTCGCGCGGCTCTAAATATGGCAGGGCCATCAGCGGAAGGGCCGGTGTAAGAGAAACGACAGCGAAGGCCAGCCAGAGATTTATATCCGCCAGGAAACGTATTACCGTGAATGGAAGGAAGGGCATGAACATGCCGATATGGACATTAGCCTGATGGATCCCCGGCACCTCTGCGTTCAAAGTAGCGATAACCTCGGCGGTGTCCCCTTTTCTCAGCCGAAAGACGTTCTGCTGCAGTGTCAGCTGCGGATCGTTTGATACGGCGTAGTAAAGGGATGGTATAGACCCTTCATTCTTCAGCTCTGCCAGAGTCAGCTCCCTGGAAGTGCCCTGCTCCAGCACACCCACATCGCTCCCCATCAGCACACCGGGGTTATCCTCCACCCCAAAGGGAAAAGTAAGGAAAAGGCTTCCCATAAGCATCAAGGCGCCCATTAACATCGCAAAAGCCGCGCCGCCGAGAAAGTAAAGCTGGCTTTTCTGCAGGGCTTCTTTTTTTCGCTTTTTCTTTGATTTAAAGATTTCGTCCGCCAGGAGAACCACGGCCAGAATCCCCAGCAAAATCGGCAGAACGCTGGAGTCCTGCATCTTCTCCTCCAGCAATAGAGGAATATACCCCAGAAGAGGGATCATCAGCGGCTGCGCCCCGATCGTCGGCACTACCCCGGCAATCCATTCCGCCTCTACAGGCGGAAAGCGGCTCCCCACCTGGTCGGTTTCCTCGTTAGCGTCTCCTTTAGTAATATAACCCCCGTTCCGATCAACGTCCACGATACGGTGCATTGTCCAATCACGGATGCCATTTTCCTCAGAGCGGAAGACAATGATCCGACCGGGAGAAAAGCTCGTATGCTCATCCGTGGGGAGGATAAAAACCATATCTCCCCGGGTAAAAACAGGAACCATGCTCCATGTCCTTATTGTAACGGCAAGAGTAGGTTTCTGGCGCAGTAGAGTCGCCAGGGGAGAAATAACCAGTATGGCTACGATGATGATAAATAAATAATTCCCGAATTTCTTGAACATCGCCGGCCTTCCCCATCCTTCTTATTTGAATGGAACGCCCTCGCCCTGCTGCCTGCCCATTCCCCGGGAGAAGGCAAAGAGGGCTGCCTGTGTGCGATCATGGAGTTCCAATTTATCCAGGATGCTGCAGACATGTTTTTTTACTGTATTTTCACTGATATAAAAATTTTTTGCTATGTCTCTATTGGTCATACCCTCAGCCAGCGCCTCGAGGACTTCTAATTCCCTGCCGGTTAGTTCCTTCAGAAAGTCTCCCTCTCCTTTCATAACCGAGTCGATAATCTCCGGGTCATAATAACGCCGCCCCCGGGCTACGAGCCTGATGGCACTGATGAACTCATCGGGGAGAGCATCTTTAAGAATATAGCCCTCGACATTTTCAGCGATTGCATCTGATACCTCTTTTTGTGAAGCAAACGAGGTCAGAATGACAAAGCGGCAGCCGGGCACCTTTTTCCGGGCTTGCCTGATCAGCTCCAGGCCGCCACCCCCGGGCATTCTCATATCTACGATCGCCAGATCAGGCTTTTCCGCAAAGACCAGCTCCACGCCTTCCGGACAGGAGGCAGCCATACCCACCACTTCCATATCCTCTTCCATACTGAGACTCTGCTCCAGTCCCTGACGTACTACGGGATGGTCATCAATCAGTACAATTCTCATCATTACTGTTCCTCCTTTGCGGCGGCTCCGGCAGTTCCGGCAGCCCTGGCAGCTCCGGCAGTGTTTAAGATATAATTATCCGCCATAACTGCCATGGCTACACAGGAAACCACGGTTCCCTTTCCAGGGTTGCTTACTATTGAAAGGCTTCCCCCCATACTTCTTGCCAGCTCCTTCATGTTAAGAAGCCCCAGGCCGTTCTTGCCCCCGCGCTGATAATCTTCCTGATTAAATCCCCCGCCGTTATCGGCGATAGTTAGCTCAATGATTCCGTTTTCCTCATTCAAAGAAACCTGGATACTGCTGCAGTTGCCGTGACGGACGGCGTTGCCGGTAGCCTCCCTGATAATACGGTAGAGGGATTTTCTGATGACGGATTTTAAGGAGCTGAGGCTGCCCCGGCAGTTAAACTCGACAGATACATCATTCAACTGCCCCAGTTCAGTGAGGTAACGCTGAACATCTTCCAAAAAAGGTTCCTTTTTATTCTTGCGCGTGCTCATGCAGTAAATTGAAGCTCTAAGATCCTTGAGGCTTCTCTGGGCCGTCTTCTGCAGGAGTCTGAGTTGGTTTATGACAGTTCCATCCAGGTCCTCCTTTTTAATCAGCATATCCAGTCCGTAGACCAGGCCAAAAATGTTTTGAGTAACGTTGTCGTGTATTTCTCCGGCGATACGGTCCTTTTCTTCGACAAGCAACAGTTTTTCCGCCAGTGATTCCTGGGAGCATTTTTCCAGGGCCACTGCGCAGAGATCCGCCAGAAAGGTAAGGGTTTGCTCCACCTCATCCAGAGCTTCCTTCCTGCCCAGGTAAAAGGCGGAGAGCACTCCAAAAACGCTCACACTTGATTTAATGCGCACAGTCACCAGGACACCAGGCTTTTGCCCTTTTACGTCGGGAAAGTTCCGCACACTAACTTCCGAAGCAAACTGTTTCTTCTCAAACTCTTTTTTAATATAAGGGTACCAACTTTCCTCCGGAAATACATCCCTGGGGCCTCTGACGGCAAAATAACTCTTTTTCTCCGGATCTGAAAACCCCATTTCCATTTCTATCCAGACGATCACCTTCTTTGCCCCAGTCAGAGCCCTGCTGTAGGAAGCAAAAAGGCTGACAATTTCCTGGGGATCGCTGTTATGGGAAAAGACCTCCACAGCCCCGTAGAGGGACTTGATATGCTGGATCTGGTTTTCCATGATCTGTGCCTGCCGGGAGAGCTTCACGATGAAGAAGTTAAACAACTGCCCCCCGAGGGTGCTGAGAACAAAAATAACAACCAGGTAGGCACGATCCGGCCAGAACATATATGGCGCCTCCGGCCCGTATATATTGAATATTTGTAATAAAAAGGAACAAAAGAGAAAGGCGCCCATCAGGATCCAGCAAAAATATGCCGGTACAAGTGTAATGGCAAGAAGGATTGGGTTGATGGCATACCAGAGGAAAGGGCTGTCCAGGCCGCCGGTTAAAATAAGAATAAAGGATAGTCCAATCGTTTCTACAAATAGAAAGAGTTTCTTTCCCCAGGCGCTCCCGGAGCTCCCGTTTTCACTACTGTTGTATAATCTGATAAATAAAAATGCTTCCAAGAAAAGGCAAAAACAAACCCCCGCTTTCAGGTAGAGCGGTGAAGGCGGAGGTCCGCACAGATAGAGAGCAGATGTGATCAGCAGGGAGATATAGCGGTAATAACCGAGCAGTGAAGCCAGTTCCAGGTTATCCCAGTATAAATTTTTTTTCAGGCTATTAAGGTAATTATATAAAAAACGCAAATAACGCAGGGGGATCCTCTGCCTCTCTGTTCCACCAAATTATTTAATTAAATATTTAACTAAATATTTAATCGGCATTAATATTGTAAAAATAAAGGGTTTCTCCATCTACAACATAAAAATGAACGGATTTTTCCTCAGCGTTCTCCCGTTCGGTAACCTGCAAGACCGGCGTCTCTTTTTCGTCAGCCATTTTGAGCAGGTCTTTAAAGCTTTCCATTTCTACCTTAAGGGTGTTTTCGGGAAGAGCTCTTATACCGCTGGCCATGACAATTTTGCCGCGATAACGTTTCCTGATCTGGCTTAGCCTGCCGGCAAAGCTGCTACCTGCCGCCCCGTTTGTTTTCCTGGCCAGGGATAAGTAAGAAACGCCTCCGAGCAGGAGGAAAACAACCATAGCAGAAGGGAATAATATCCTTCCTGTTGAAACGTTCAGAGGAAAACCAAAAACACTCATATAATTTACTGTGGAAACCGTATCCCTGGATTCTGCTATTGTCTCGTAGAGCAGCTCTCCACTGGGCTCTATCAGCACATTCGATAAACCAAACTCATATTCACCGGTCAGATCGGTCAGATCGCCGCTTTCCTGAAGATCTTCACCAACAGGAGGAGTATTTGACGATAAAACGCTTTTGATCACCAGGCTGTATCCCTCACGCGGTCTTACTTCAATTTCTTCGATAATAGCTTCAGCCAGCAGAACCGCCTCTTCCAGAGGGAGCGTAAAATTAGAACTAAACCTGATTAACCCTTCTCCCTGTTCCAGGACAGTCGTTTTCGGCTTCAACCCGAGATCCTTTTCCCACTGCCCCGGAGAACGCACAAAAAGGCTGACGAGCAGCTCCCCTTCCGGTTTAATCCCACCGGGATTAACTTCGATTTCCCCGGCAATCTGAAATTCTATTCTGTTCGTAACATTTTTGAAGTAGCTTTCCAGGCCTGCCGGCAAGGTTGAACCACCGGCATAAAGGGTGGAAGGGGCTGTAAATACTTGATAATCATAGATAATCCTTTGTGTTTTGCTCTGCCGCAAGATATCCTGTGAGTTTACAGGTGAAGTTTGCAAGGCTCTTACAGTCATTACGCCGGAAAATATGATCAGGATGATGATAACAATTGATATGGCAAGTTGAGCATTTTTGACGTGCTTATCCTTTTTCAATTACAGCCACTCCTGTCCTTTCCTGTTTCTCCTAATAATTATCCTTCAGTGCCGGTATCCGTTCCGCCGAAGTCTGCACCGCCTCCCGCACCATCATCTCCTGAATTGTCCCCGGGATTATCGTCCCCTGAACCGGCTCCGGTGCCATCGTCTCCTGAACCGGCTCCGTTATCATCGCCTCTGGAATTATCGTCTCCGTTATTGCCGTCTCCGTTATTACCGTCTCCTTCTCCAGCATTTGTTCCATCACCGGTTCCATTTCCGGTCCCTTCACCGGTACCGGCACCTGTCCCATCACCGACGCCTATTCCGTCGCCGTCACCACCGACGCCTGTTTCGCCCTTAGCATCTGTTCCGGCACCTGTCCCATCGCCTTCGCCCTCGACGCCCGCCTTCCCATCGGTTATGTCCACAGGCTCAAATACTTCTACCAGCAAATCAGTTTTTAACCTTGCGCTGCCGCCGGGAAACTCAGCATTTAAAAAGACTGTCAGCCAGTACTCGCCGGCCGGGCAATTTTCATCTACGCTCATGGATATATAGCTGATATTATATGAGTCAAGGTAACCGTATCCATAATTATCAGTAAAAATAAAAAAGTCACTATCACAATCAAACGTAAAATCAATACCTGATTCCAATTTGTTTGAGACAACAAGAACCCCTTCTGCCAGCCCCCCTTGCTCAACAGAATAGTAATCAGATGAATTGTTAAAAGATATCAACCCATTACCGGCTGAATTAGTAGCAAATAAGCCAACGGATTCAGGGCGTCCGGAGCCAGAGCTTACAATATCGAGTGAAGCAGGATTATCCACCCGCACACTTGAATAACTAATCGCCCCATAGACACAAAAAAGAAGAAGCCCGGTAAAAAACAAAGAAATTACTATCTTTTTCATTGAATAAACCACCCTATCTTATATTTGGTCGTTATTCCTAAATATTAAATTGATTTAATTAGCAAAATTTCTCGTTATTGGTATGATGTTCATAAATACCCCTAATTTGACATATACACTTCGACACAGATTAAGTAAATTCCTTCTTATTTTGGTAATTTCTCAGACAGAATCTAATAATCCTTCAGGATTATTTCCTAATTTCTCCTTATTTATATTTTATATTATGTACAAGCATAACCCGCAACCAACGGCTTCGCATCATTCCAGGGAATTAAATTGAATTACCAATTAAGATAATCTATAAATAATCCAAAGGTAGTATAGCGGCCAGCGTAAGCCATTTATCCTTTGAATGGCCAGCTTACGTTGGACCACTTCTTCCTCCTGTACTGAGAGCATCGTACCTAAAAACGAAGCCTCCCAAATATGATTTCTTCTGGGAGGCTTCGTTTTTAGTAGTATATAACCTTTATACAGGTGAATCTTGACTATTTATTACGGTAAATCTTTAGTTTGGCGTAGATGCAGATGGCGAAGATACGGCGTTAAATACAATATAAGAGCCTTGCGGTTGCCAGTTCATAGTTGATCCAGATGGAACCCTGAATTCTACAGAGTAATAAGTACCACCTGCACTTACATTACTAGTAGACACTCCATTTTCAATTAAAACATTTCCTTCACGATCCCACAACCACAGATACGGTAAATCAGTTTCTGCCGAAACTTGGATAGAAGCATTTTCCTGATTATTAATTATTCTAAATAAGTCTTTATAGGTATAAACACTATTAGGCTGAAAACCAAGTTTTCTTGTTCCTTGTGTAAAATCAAACCACATTTCACCCTCTGAAATACCACTAGTATAATCTTTCTCGAAAGTGCCATAGTTGTCAAAACGTAATAATGCCATATCTGTAGATCTTACTATTAAAGATGCCTGGCTTGTTACCTCCGCAGTCGAATACGCCATTGCCGCCATGACTCCCGTTATCGCCAACAGACCAATAATTACTAAAATACCAACTTTCCTCATCTTTTATTCTCTCCTTTTATTTTTTTATTTTTTGCGTTTGTTTACGCTTCTTGATGATATTTTACAACGGGCTTAAATACCGCGCACCATCAAAAAGATCCAAATGCAATAGCTAATAAGAATAAACTTAAAGTAATCCTAAAGGAGTATTGCTTGCTAAAAAGTGAGAGTTAGATGGGTTTCTACAAAAAGACCCCTGAGAATGATTTTCTCAGGGGTCTTTCCGTTTTACATTTAAAGCTGCTGGAAGGGGTCTTCCATGGGAATCTCCCGCTCCTCGGTCAGAATCCGGCTCATAAAGCGGGACATAGAGGCCCGGTCCAGGGCATTTTCCATGACATCTTCGGCCTTGATCAGGCCCATCCCAAAGAGATGCTGCAGGTGGTTGTCCATCGTCCTCATGCCCGATTTTGCCCCGGTTTGCATCGTAGAGTAGATCTGCTGGATCCTGCCCTCCTTGATCAGGTTGCGGATCGTGGAAGTGATAGCGAGAAATTCCACCACAGCTATCCTGCCCTGATCGTCCTTGCGCGGCAGGAGGCGCTGGGCGACAATCCCTATCAGGCAGTTGGCCAGTTGCACGCGGACCTGGGACTGCTGACCCTGTGGAAAGATCTCGATCATACGGTTGATAGTCTGGGGGGCATCCATCGTGTGCAGGGAAGCCAGGACGAGGTTTCCGGTTTCGGCAGCGGTCAGCGCAATAGATACAGTTTCCAGATCCAACATCCCGCCTACCATGATTACATCGGGATCCTGGCGCAGCGCAGCCCGCAGACTGATGGGAAAAGATTCGCTGTCGGAACCGATCTCCCTCTGGTTGATGATGCTTTTCTTGTGAGTGTGAAGGTATTCTATCGGATCTTCCAGGGTGATGATATGGCAGCTTCTTTCCTCGTTAACAAGGTCTACCATGGCTGCCAGCGTGGTAGTCTTACCGCTTCCGGCCGGACCGACAACCAGGATCAGCCCTTTAGAGCGCAGTGTCATTTTTGAAACTATATCAGGAAGCCCCAGGGAGGTTATCTTCGGAGCATTTGTATTGATCACCCTGATCGCCATGCTCATGGTTCCCCTCTGGTGAAAAGCGTTCACGCGGAAACGGCCCAATCCCGGGGAACTGTGAGAGAAACCAACTTCCCCTTTTTCTTTAAAAAAAACGACCATCTTTTCATCCAACAGCTGATCGACCAGCCTGCGGGTGTCCTCCGGCTTTAACGGGGTTTCTGTTAAGCGGGTCAGGTTTCCGTCAATCCTAATAGCAGGAGGCACCCCCACAGTAATATGTAAATCGGAAGCTTTCCGCTCTACCGCAAGGCTTAAAAGATCATTAATATCCAATTTTCTCCTCCTTTCATCGGCTAGATCTCCTCCAGCTTTATCCGATCGCCAACAGCGGTTTGCGTCAGGCTGAGGGTGCCCGCCGGGGCCTCGATCACAAAACAGGCGTTCTTAACGCCGGGGCTTAATTTATTGGGCTTCAAATTTTCCACCATCCGGCATATACCGTTCTTCCTGTCCACGAAAGCCACATCGATGGGGAAAGCCATCCCCACTGTATGCACTGATCGGCAGGGCCTGATGATGATCCCTTTTCCCGGGGGGAGCAGCTTCCGTCCCAGCAGCCCCTTGAGGCGCCTTCCAAAAGTGCCGCAAAGTTCCGCCTCCTCCAGGATAGCCCTGCCTTTAGACAAATTCAGCACCCGAAACCTTTGCATCATATTCTCCCTTCAAGAACATTTGCTCCGTCGGTTTTCTTGTCCCGGTACCACTTCCCATAGGGGTTAATGTACTGGAAGGAGAACTCCCCCGAAGCAAACTCGTCGGAATGGAACAGCTCCTTCCTGGTGAAGATCTCTCCTTCGGATTCAATGATCCCGGGAGCCGTGCATTCCAGAATCAGCCTGAGGGGAAGTGACGACCTGTGCAGCAGGGCCTCCCACCCTTGAATAAAAGGCTGGCAATTGTTTTCCCAGACTTTTTTGATGACGATATCATAATTGCAATTGTTGCCCTCCAGGCAATAGTCCGCGTTCTTGTTATCAGGATTGAGGGAGATTATCACGGTATCCTTGCGTTTTTTCCCGATCCTGATTTTTTGGGGCAGCTTTTCCCCGGGCTCGCTGCCATTTCTGGAGTATAAAAGAACGCCGTTGACTTTCTTCCGCGGGTGAACCAGGATCCGGTAGAGCAGCAACCCTCCCGCGTAAAAGATGGCCCCAGAAATTATTATCACAGCCGCAGCCTGAAGCGCCAGGAGCATGTAGCGGTAAAAATTCCTGAGAAAAGCCTCTCCCGGGGTCAATATTTCCAAGCCAAACTCCAGGCTGGAGGGCTCTATCACAGTCAGGCTGTTTTCCACCGTGAATACAACCGGGAAAGAGTACAGCCCGGTTTCCAGACCGCTGCGGGCGCTAAAATTTAGAGGCACCGTCTTTGAGGCGCCGGGCTCGAGGAGGATTTTTGAAAGGCCGAAAGTGCCGGTTTCGCAGCGCTGCTCCCAGATCAATGTTTCCTGAAAGGGAGAGTCGTTCGTAATTTTCAACGGAAAGGCGAGATCTTTCCCGGAAGAGGTCCATTGTCTGTCACCGGAGAGCTCAAGGAAAACCTTTCCCGGAGGGTAAACGTCAACCGTCCCTAAATTCTTTTCCAGGAAAAACTCTGTCCCCCTGTACTCTCCAACGGCCAGCAAGGAGGCCGCGGCTGAACCCTGGTCATTCAGGGTTAGACGGTTGGACCAGATGCCGTCGCCTTGCCTGATATCACCGTGTTCCTGCTTGCCGTCGTCAAAGAGTTGCAGGGAAGCGCCCTCGCCGCTGTCGTAATCCAGCTGGAGGCTGAACCTGCCTACTTTAAAATCGCTTCCTTCGGCAAGTCTTTTTCCCCCAATACTCATCGATCCTGTAACGATGGTCTCTTCACCCAGGCGGTAGCCTCCCTCTGTCCAGAAATCCGCAGTTAGCGAGGGGAGCACCCTGACGTACAGCCTGGAAGAAACCGTGCTTACCGTTTCTCCGTCGAGCAGGAGGCGCAGCAGCAGCCCGTAGGTGCCTTCACGGTCGGCTCCTTCGTAGGTTCCGGTATAATAGCCGTCCTTTACAGCAAGAGGGACAATTGTTTCCTCGTTGCTGCCGGGCTTGATAACCTGCACCTCCACACCTGGGGGTATATCCTTCAGATATTCCCCGCCGGTAAGCTTTACTTTAAAATGCACGGGTTCGTTTGCGGGGTGCTGTGAAGAGGGCTGCGGCTCTTCCAGCCAGGCTTTGAGCGAAAGATCCATACTGCCCAGGGCCCTGACCTCTCCGTTGCCGGAAAAAACGGCTTTCCAGCTCCCCCGGTATTCGCGTGGCTGTCCGGAGAGAACTGCCAGGCTGTAATTGTCACTGTTATTTATCGTTACGCCTTCAATGCTCTCCCCCTCATTCTTACCCTCACCCTCCCCCTTACCCTTACCCTTACCCTGCGGGGGGACGAGGGAAAGCCCGCAACTCCCCCCGGAAAGGTTTACGGCAACGAGGTTTATCTGGCGGGTGTGCTCGTCCACGTTAAATTCAAAGGACTGCGGGGCTCCGACGTTTAGATCATAGGTCGTTTCCAGCAGGTTTCTGCGATTCTTCAGGTTCCCGAGCAGCTCAAAAAAACTGACCAGCAGTTCACCGGGATCCTGTAGCAGGTAATAATCACCCTTGGTATCAATAGACAGCCTGCTGATAATCTCGGGATCTATCTCTTCTCCAAGACCTACCGTATAAATCGGGTAGCCTTCCAGCGCAAAATCAGATACTTTTCCCCAGAGGGATTCCATGTAGGAAGCCATAAAGGCCGGTTCAGCCTGGCGGCGTGCGGGGTTGGGATCAGGCTCTCCGTCGGTTAGCAGCACCACTGCCGGGCGGGCGCCCGCGACCCCGGCCTCCTGAAACTGTGCGTATGCCGTTTCCAGCGCCTTAAGGACATCTGTATTACCCCGGGGCTGCAACCCCGGGGAGAGGATATTCTTGATGTGCTCCTTCTCGGAAGTGCTCCCCAGCCGCTGCAAGGGGACTACTACCGCGGCATCGTGGTCAAAGGCGATCGCCCCCAGATAATCTTCCGGACTCAACAGATCAATAAAAATACGGGCGGCAGTCTCCCGCAACATTTGCGGATCCGTATAGCGCATGCTGCCGGAGACGTCTATGACCAGCATGACAGCCAGGGTCTCCTGCGAAACCTCGGGCCCTGCCTCGGGCTCTGCCTGCAGCCTATCAGCACAATAAAAAGATAATGCCAGGAAAGTTAACAAAAATATTATTATTATCAGGCTGCATTTTTTTCTACATAGCATTATACTCATTCCTTTACAAGGTTGTAAATGTCTGCATAATCCTGATAAAGGCCGGGCCGAGAAGGACTATAAAGAGCGTCGGGAAAATAAAAAATACCAGCGGGAAAAGCATTTTTATCGGGGCCTTCATGGCGGCCTCTTCTGCGCGCTGCCTGCGTTTCTGCCGCATGGAGGTTGCCTGAATACGCAGCGTGTTGGCGATATTGCCCCCCAGCTGCTCGGCCTGGATAATCGCGCTAATGAAGCTGCTCAGGTCCGGCACACCCGTCCGCCTGACGATACCGCGCAGGGCCTCTTCACGCGGTTTGCCCAGACGCATTTCCTCCAGAGCGCGGGTAATCTCTTTTGAAAGTACCCCGGAAGACTGCTCCGTTATTCTCTTAAGGGACATATCAAAGCTGAGGCCGGCTTCAACACTTACCAGGAGCAGATCCAGGATATCCGGCAGTGATTTTTGAATTTCTTTCTGCCGTTTCAACGCCCTGGTATTGATCATATTATAGGGCAGCATAACCCCTGCAAAAAAAGCTAAAATAAACAGGAGAACACTGCGTGAACCCTCGATTTGTCCCTTCCAGGCCAGGATCGCCACCAAAAGCCCGAGCGGGACCGCGATCGCCGCCTGCAGGGAAACAAAGCTGTTAAAGGTCATGTTCCAGGGGTTGCCGGCATAGGTAATCTTTATTTCTATATTATTGCGGATTTCCCTGGGGGTCAAGTTACCCAGGTAATTACCGATGTTTTTATAGGCAGGAACGATCAACCTTTCCAGAAAAGGTTTCTTCAGCTCATCCTCTTCATCCTGCCGCTCGCCCATTTTTATAATTTCTGAAAGTCTTTCCTTAACCTGACCTTTATAATTGGAAAAACCGTCAAAAACTGCAAGCACAAACAACACCATTGTAGAGAAAGCCAGGATATTAACCAGCAAGGACATCATTACACCCTCTTTACAGCTAAACTTCCTAAACTTCCTAAACGTCTATACGTCTATCTTGATAATCTTACGAATAATCATGATACCGAAAACCTGCATGATAACGGCAAATACAAGCATGGCCAGCCCCAACGGTTCCTGCACCAGCGTCAGCATGTACTCCGGGTTCATGACCATCAAAAAGACAGCCACCGCTACGGGAAGGATGATAATAATAATCGCGGAGAGTCGTCCCTGCGCCGTCAGCGTCTGTATTTCCCCTTTTATTCTCACTCTCTCGCGAATGGTATGTGAAATATTATCGAGGATCTCAGCCAGATTGCCGCCCACCTGCTTTTGAATGAGCAGCGCGGTGATCACCAGATTCAAATCATCGCTCTCGTTCCTCTCTCCCAGGTTGCGTAGCACTTCCTCCAGGGGCTTCCCCATGCGGTTTTCCCAGATGACGCGGGCAAACTCTTTCCCGATTGGATGGGGCATCTCCCTGCTTACCACGGACATGGCCTGGGGAAAGCTGTAACCCGCCCTGAGACCGCTGGATACGATGGTCAGCGCTTCGGGCAGCTGCTGCGTCAGGGTTTCCGCTCTCCTGTTTTTCTTGATCTCGATCACCATATCGGGAATTTTGAGGCCGAGAAGCCCGGCAGCCAGCCCGAAAAGCAGATTATTGCTCAAAAAAAAGATTAGAAGGCATAGCCCCGCTGCAGAAAAAATTGTCAGCCCGATAAATTCTTCTGCGCGCATCAAAACATGAGCCTTCAGCAACTTTTTTTGAATAGGATCAAGGTTGCCTCGGCGGGGAAACACCGTACCCAGCGTTCCCAAAAGGCGCAGGAAATCCTTTTTAAAATCCCTGTTTGCGGCAGCTTCAGCCTGCTGCAGGGCGCCGGGGGATAATTCTGCATGGATTCGCAGCCTTTCCATCACGGCGTAGCGGGAGGCAAAAAGGAGCCGGTGAAGACCGGCGATCAGAAAAAACACGGTAAAAAAGGAACCGCCAAGAACCAAATAGTACGCCATGCGTTAATACCTCCTGATGGGAGCATGGATGTTTCTGTCCTCAAAAACATCCATGGGGACATTTTCACCGTAAGCTTTGATCTTTTCTATACATTTCGGGATAATACCGGTAGCCCTGTGCCTCCCGGTAACGTGGCCTTTTTCGTTGAAACCGGCCTGGTCATGAATAAATATGTCCTGCATGGTAATGGTATCCCCTTCCATGCCAACCACTTCTGTAATTTTTTCGATTTTGCGGCTGCCGTCAATCATGCGTGACTGGTGAACAATCAGGTCCACCGCTGAGGAGATCTGCTCGCGAATGGCCCGCAGGGGCAGATCCATTCCCGACATCAGCACCATTGTCTCCAGCCGCGCCAAGCCGTCCCTGGGGTTGTTGGCGTGCAGCGTGGAGATAGAACCATCATGGCCGGTATTCATGGCCTGCAGCATATCGAGCGCCTCGCCTCCCCTGACCTCACCGACGATAATGCGGTCCGGGCGCATGCGCAGGGAG
Organism: uncultured Desulfovibrionaceae bacterium; assembly: GCA_964597455.1. Taxonomy (GTDB): domain Bacteria; phylum Bacillota; class Dethiobacteria; order DTU022; family UBA8154; genus DUQX01. Next base: position 8,187 of record CAZQXY010000009.1, on the reverse strand, counting down.
TTGATCACCAGGTCCCTGATGCTGATGCGTCCCTTGCCTTCAATGTTGGAAGGGCGACTTTCCAGCGTTACCACATGTTCCTGCCGCAGTTGCAGTTCCGCGGCATCTTCGATGGTAACAATCCTTTCCCTGTCAGGCACAAAACTGGAAAGGACGTTCAGGGTAGTGGTTTTACCGCTGCCGGTCCCGCCGGAGACAAGAATGTTGATGCGTGCGCGCACACAGGACTTTAAAAAACTGGCCATCTCCCTGCTCATGGTCCCGAAGGTGATTAAATCCTCCGAGGTAAAGGGATCTGCGGCAAATTTACGGATTGTCAAAGTAGGACCCTTTACAGCAAGGGGAGAAAGGACGGCGTTCACCCGAGAACCGTCAGGCAGCCGTGCATCGACCATGGGTAAATTATCATCAATTCTTCTCCCCAGGGGGGTGAGAATTTTATCGATCGTGTTTAAGACATGGGCATCGTCGCGAAAGGTTATAGCGGTTTTCTCGATCCTCCCGTCCCGCTCCACATAAACCTGCCGGCAGCCGTTGACCATTATCTCTGAAACGGTCGGATCATGGATGAGGGCATTGATAGGTCCATAGCCAAATACTTCATCCGCAACATATTTCACAACCTTTTGCTTATCCGGCGCCGAAAGAGGGCGGCCATATTCTTCGATTACCATCTCCAAGGTTCCGTTGGCCTGATTTAAAAACCGTTTTCTCTGGAACACATTTATTTTTCCCGGGAGAAGAGTATCGTCCATGGTGTCTATTATTTGTCGCAGCGTTTCCATTGCGATATCCTCGAGCTCTTCCTCTTTACTAACCGGTTCCGCCGGAGCGGATTTTGTTTCGTCAGTATATTTTGCCCCGCTGTTACGGCTTCCCCTGATGTTTCGGAATGATCGGTTCGATTGCAACTTTATTAACCACCTTTCATTAGCACAGTTATACCTTTTCCCTTCTGTATGTGAAAAGAAGCTCCTTATTCGGGGGCCTCAACCTGATCATAATATGCGGCTTTGCCCGGCAGTTTGAGGCGCGAGCTTTTTTTATGCGGCGCTTCCTGGGCATCCCCGGCAATCCTGCGCACCAACCCCTGAAAACTGCGGCTCACTGCTGCACGGGGGTAAAGCAACACAACAGGTACCCCCTTATTTAAAGAAGAGGAAACGAGCTTGTATTCAGCCGGTATGGTGGCAAAGATGCTTTGATTCAGGGTAGTTTCCACGTCCCCGGGCTTGATATCGCTGCGTTTTTCCGCTTTATTCAGGACCAGCTTGATCTTGTGCCGGGGATAATTCAGCGAGTTTAAAGAGGTCAAGCAGGCCTTAATATTGCGTATGGTGGCCAGATCCTGCGTGGTAACCAGCATCAGCAGGTCGGCCTCCTGGAATGCGGGGTCGACAGGGTTGTAAAACCTGGCCGGCATATCCACAACCACGTAATCATAAGCGCTCTGCAGCACCTTGATCATCAGACCGGTGTGTTCTTCGTTAACAAACTCCGTCATCTGCGGCTGCGCGTTGGCCGCCAGGACTTTGATCCCTGACCGGTGCGGGATGAGGTAACTCTCCATCAATTCCTGGTCCAGGTTGCGGATCTCGTTGATCACATCGTTGATCGTGTAGCGCGGGATAAGATTCAGAGCCAGCGCTGCGTTGCCGAAGTCGAGGTCCAGATCAAGGAGCACTACTTTTTCGCCGGTCTGCTGGGCCAGGGAAACCGCCAGGTTGGTAGAGACAAAAGTCTTACCCACCCCTCCCTTGGTGCTGAATACCGGGATAACCTGCCCCTGCCGGATCTTCTTTCGCAGGGCGGGAGTTTTGTCACGCTGGATGACCTGTTTTTTCTTTTCCATCTGATGGCTCCGATAAATAGAATCCACCAGCTTAGAGGGGGTAAAGGGGGAAATCAGGACATCTTTGGCGCCGGCAAAGATGGCCTTGCGCATGGTTTCTTCCCTGAGCTCGTCCTCTATCATAATCATTGAGATCCAGGGAAAGGAGGAGCAAACCTGTTCCGCCAGCTTGTAACCGTCCCCGGGGATATAGGCCCCGATGAGCATAACATGCGGGTTGGCCCCCTCTACCATCGCTAACGCTTCTTCTGCAGAGCCGGCATCCCCTTCCACGACAATATATTCAACATTTGACAGGGTATCAATAATATTCGCCTTTTTTTCAGGCTCATCTTCTACCACAAAGACCTTAATACGTTCCAATTTAATCACCTCTCCCTGAAGGATTCTAAGTTTTCGGCACTGTAGTAATCCAGGTTCACTTTATTTTCATCCAGCGGCGAACGCAGTGTTAAATGAAAGGTTCCCCCCTGGTTGGCATGGGCCAAAACTTCAGCCTGCCCCGGGGTAACACATAATGTTACTGTGCTCGACAGGTTCCTTTCTTCGTTATCCTGCTCCTGCGTAAACTCCCCCGTCGCCAGAACGAGGACGTTTTGGGCAACAGTGTATACTATCAATGTCTCGTTTATTCGAGAATCGTCGTAGGTTACCAGCACGTCAACCTTGTCTCCCGGCGAGATGTAACCGGAAACACCGGTCACCTCGCCCACCGGGATGGAGATGCCGCGCATCTGCTCCGGTATGCGGTACGATAAGCTCGCACGCCTCTCATCCGTAGCGACCCGGCTCCCCAGCACCTGCTCTCCTTTGATAATATCAGACCTGGATATACCTCCCAAAGCCTCATCTATACTTGTCAGGGCTTCGGGGTGCACAGCATTCTCCGGGATCAGCTCAGTAGTGAGCATCTCCGAAGTAATTCTCGTATGCTGCGGTATGGTACTCTCAGCCACGACGACGCTGGCCTGAGGAACAGATAGTGCCGGAACCTCAGACTGCATGGCCTTAATCTGCTGGTTTAAAGCTAATACGGTTATAAGGCCGATGATAACCGCTACAATTAACAGACGTTTGTTGGCTTTCAAGGTTGACGCTCCTTTCTTTATACGTAAATTGAACACCTTTTAAGTATCTATTCAACCAGGGCAATGCCTTTAAGTCCAAAATCATCCGCAGCATCCGGATCTATATCTCCTGCTCCAACGGTTTCGATAAATTTACCTTTTAATATATAATTGCTTCCTTGTTGATCCTGAAATGTAAATTGAACGGCAGCGAAACCTATTACTTCTACTGAGAAGCCCTGTCCCCCACCCGGATCTCCGTCCCAATCTTTAACAATGGGGACATAAACTACAATTTCATTATCAATCAGGTCTTGAACGGGTTCTCTTGCACCGGGAACATTGCCTTGGTTAACATAAATATCTTGCCCAATGAAAATTTCGTGCAGAGAGCCATGCTCCATTTCATGCTCTATTGTAGCATCCTTCCACTCCTTATCGTCTGATGTGAAAAACACATAGCCCCAAGTGCCGGGTCCTTGTGAACTAAAATAAGCAAGCCAGGCCTTATCCGGATTTTGTTTCGCTTCATTCCACATAGTTTCATTCAATCCCACAGGCCTAAGGCCGCTCATTCCGCGTATTGGTCCCACTGCAGCTTTAGCTCTCGCCGCTATGTTTGCATTGCTAAACCCCAGCACACTGGCAAAAAAAAGGTTATGATTATCTTTCAATTTTACTGTAACATAACGATCATCAAAGTCGATATCTTCAATCTCATCGCTATCCAGGTCATTAGCTAAAACGTACTCTTCAGCTTTACCCTTTGCATCATTGCCGTCTATTAACTCCCGTGCTCCCGCTAATGCTGCCGCATCAGCCACATTCTGTAAGCTCCTTTTTTGAAAAAATAAATAACCCACATCTATGGTGCAAGCGGCGATCGCCAACAGCACAACCATTGCAGTGGCCACTAAGACAACAGACTGTCCCTTTTCATCATCATAAAAGCAGTTAAGCAGCTTTATGCCCATTGTTTCACCATATCCTTTTTAAAAAATTTAATTCCAAGAAAATCCCTATAAATCTTATCCATATACGGCTTATTACGGCTTAACCTCAACCCGCATTACTGACTCGGAAGACAAAACAAACGACTCCCCTGTAAACATACCCAGTAATGGCACTATGATGTCAACTTCCCCGTCCACTTTTACACTTAGTTTTCCTTCATCCCCATCGACTGCTCTATTAATTTCTATATCATCATCTCTATCAATGTTTAATAGTAAAGCAACAGCTGCCTCTTCAACCCTGTCCTTTACCTGCTCGTCATCAGCACCCACAACTGCCAGTCTTGCTCCTTCTCTTGCCGCACTGGTAACGGTAACCTGACCGTTAAAAATAATACCAAACTGAATAATACCCATTAATATCAAGAGCAAAACCGGTAACAGAAGAGCAAATTCAACCAAAGACTGACCTTTTTCGTTTACTTTATT
>CAZQXY010000009.1:630-3816 GCA_964597455.1 uncultured Desulfovibrionaceae bacterium | reverse complement strand
AGGGCAACTTTTACACCCTCTCCTAATTTAAAATAAATTAGAATGGAATAATTTTATTTTACTTAAAACAGCTTGGCCAGCGGCAAAATCTGTTCACTCAAGCTGCTGAGCACAATTAAAGTCCCCATTACTATAGCCACACCGTAAGGCAGGTAGACCTTTTCCGCCTCATGACTTTTTGCAGAAGATGATAATAATAATGATAGCTGATTAATATAAGGGTTTCTGAATCTAAAATATAGCGCTGTAAGTAAAGGAACTGCTACAATTGCCAGGATTCTTTTCAGCGTTCTGAGAAGCTGCCGGTTGTAAATAAGGTAGATAATAGCGAGAACCCCTCCGCATAAAGCGGTAAATATAGCGGCATGGAAAACAAACTGCAATCCTTTTAAAGCACCTATAGCCCCCAGGAGTTTTACATCGCCCCCTCCCATGCCTCCCAGTAAATAAGGTATGAAAAATACGGCTAAACCCAGGAGCAGGCCGGGGGCGCTGAACAATAATCCGTCCAGCCCGCCTGCAATTGTATGTGAAAGCAAACCCCAAAGAATAACCGGAAAGGTCAAGAAATTGGGGATTTTTTTCTGTGTCAGATCGAAATAGAGTGCCAGTATCAGTAAGGTTAAAAGAACATAATCGTTCACCAGCAAAACCATACAGCCGTCCCTCGCTCCTTCACAATTTGGACAGAAACGGTTTTTTTTAAAAAAACCCTGCTACGTCTCAAAAAAAAGTTTTAAAATACTTGCCTGCCTTTTCAGAGCCTTTGATCATAAGATAAAATCATCAGAGCATTGCAGTCTTTTCCCCGATATAGTCCCATGAAAGGAACTAAACAATCCTAACCGGGCCACTTTTCCATTGTAGAGGTGTAAAGGTTCAAAACCTTTCCTCCCAATGCTTGCAAAGTTATAATTACAGCAACGGCAATAAAAAGTAAAATAAAGGAATATTCCATCAGACCCTGGGCATTATCGGAGGCAATAAATTCTTTTACTGGAAGAGTATTAACGTTAATCATTTTCTCCCCAACCCCTTTCCTTTTAATCTCTTTCCCGAAGAATAACCGACAAGACAACGAAAAACAATAAGTTTGAATCTAGCTTGAATCAAGTTTGAATAAGAATGTTGTATTGTAGGAACCCGCAAAGCGAGTTCCTACAATACTTTAACTTAAAAGATTAAACTATCCAGTTTCTCTATTATGAACCTGCATTGGGGTCAGTTCCATCCAACCCAGTTTGAATATCAGTAAAGACATTTACAAGTTTATCTTTAAATAAAATTAAACTCCCAATAACCGCAATCGCAATCAGCACGAGGATCAGCGCGTACTCCGCCAGCCCCTGCCCTGCTTCATCCCTCAAAAACCTGGTGATAAGTTCCAACATTTTTTATTAGCCTCCTTTAAATTATAATTACTGAACTTCCCTGCCTGAAAACAAGACGATACAATTATATTAAGACAACAATTTTTTTCCGTTCCCAGCAAAACACCTCCTTTAGAGCTAAATCCCGACATTTTTTAAATTAATTGCCACTTGTTTTGTAACGGCTTTTTGTAAATCTTTGATTCCAGCGGTATTGCTTTCATTTACTTAGCCTTTTATCTACCTGATATTGAATAAGGACACAGTGTCAGGTGAAAGCAACCTTTAAGGAAGGCATAAGCCAGCACCCCGGCCTCTTCCGGGGTTACCGCAAGGATTACCGCCTTTGCTGTCCCCCCTTCGCCTTCCGTTTCCTGTTCTTTTCCACTGATGTCCAGTACAAGCGCATTTTTGGCAACAGTGTGAGCAGCGGGAATTCCGTTATTGTCGTTCGTTTCCGGATACGAAACCAGCACATCCACCCTGTCACCGGGATCAATATACCCTAAAAGGCCCGTTAAAGGGTTTACCGGTACGGAGATACCTCGCATGTTTTCCGGCACCAGAGAAGAGAGACCGGAGCCCTTTTTTTCTGCCACACGTTCAACCGCAGTCCCTTCAACAGCAGTGCGTTCAACAGCAGCGCATTCCACTACTGCATCTTCAACTGCAGCACATTCTTCCACAGCATGTTCTACCACAGCATGTCCTTTCGCAGCATCTTCAACCGTAGTATGTTCAACCGCATCCCCTTCAACAGCAGTGCGTTCAACAGCAGCGCATTCCACCACAGCATGTTCAACCGGCGGAATCTCTTCTTCAAGGAGGATACGCTCCCTGTTAGAGCTACGGTCCTCCCGGAAAAAATTTAAGTTGATGACACTTCCTTTCGCCTGCTCTACGGATACCTGGGAAACAATGGTGGCCACACCGCCCCCCGCTAAATGCTCCGCATAACCGTTATCAGTCGCCCCCTGGCCGTCCCAGGCAGCTTCCTCATCCAAAAGTTCGAGCCTGGCCCGGCCGGTTTCTTCTTCACTTGCCACGGCCTGAAAAGTCGGATCAGTCCCTTCCCCGAGCCCTGCGCTGTAGTATAAATGCCCTGCATGATCTTCAAGCCCGTATTCCCTAACCAAAGGTTCATCAGCACCGGAAAGACCTTCATTTTCCGTTGTCTGTGCTGTATCTACAAGCTCCTCATTCGCAGAGCCCCGAAGCTGTAATTCCTCTTCAATATCTTCAAAGTCCTCAAGATATTCGCTGCCTTTAGGACTCTCAATATCCTCAGTGTTCCCAGTGCCATCAGTATTTTCAGTATGCCCGGCATATTCAGGATCATCAATGTCTTCGGGTTCCCCGACATACTCAGCATTCTTAATATCTTCAGGGTCCTCTGTATTTTCAGTGGCCTCTGTGTCTTCAAGGTCTTCAGGATCCACGGCATTTTTACTCATGATGTTCTCTAAAACCAAATTTTCGCCGGATGAAATGAGCTTGTCCATACAATTGGGTTTTGTGCCGGTGAAGACGTATTCGCCGATAATCCTCCCGTCTTCATCTATTTCCGATTGTTTAAACACAAAAATCTCCTGCAGTTTTATTTCCTCTTTCTCCATCCCAACCACTTCACTGATCCTGGTGATCTTGCGGCTGCCGTCGCTGAAACGTGATTGCTGGATAATCAATTCCACGGCTGAGTTTATCTGCTCCCTCACTACCCGCAGGGGGAGTTCCGTCCCCGCCATGAGTACCATCGTCTCCAGGCGGGAGAGGGCATCCCGCGGGTTGTTGGCGTGCAAAGTGGAAATAGAACCGT
>CAZQXY010000009.1:0-620 GCA_964597455.1 uncultured Desulfovibrionaceae bacterium | reverse complement strand
CATGGCCTGCAGCATATCGAGGGCCTCGGCTCCCCTGACTTCCCCTACCACGATGCGGTCCGGCCGCATACGCAAAGAGTTTATTACCAGATCGCGGATGGTATACTGCCCCCGGCCTTCGATGTTGGCCGGACGGCTTTCCAGAGTGACAATATTGTCCTGGAGCAGCTGCAATTCTGCTGTGTCTTCAATGGTAATGATGCGCTCATTGTCAGGGATAAAGCCCGAGAGAACGTTTAAGGTGGTGGTTTTACCGCTGCCGGTTCCACCGGATACAATAATGTTAACCCTGGCTTTGACACAGGCTTCAAGAAACTCTGCCATGTCGCGGCTCATTGTCCCTAGGCCGATCAGGTCATCCACGGTAAAGGGGTCCGCCGCAAACTTGCGGATTGTAATTGATGGTCCCTTGAGGGACAGCGGGGGAATGATGGCATTTACCCTGGAACCGTCAGGCATGCGGGCATCCACCGAGGGGGAGCTTTCGTCGATCCTCCTGCCCAGGGGGGAAATTATTTTGTTTATAGCGTGCAGCACATGATCATCATCACGAAAGGTTACATCTGTTTTGCTGAGCTTGCCGTCCCGCTCGACATAAATATTATTACAACCGTTAACCA
>CAZQXY010000008.1:0-24400 GCA_964597455.1 uncultured Desulfovibrionaceae bacterium | reverse complement strand
GGTTACGACCTTTTCCAGCATCTGGGGAGTGGGGATGATAAATATTGCATCCGACATATAGGTGGCATAAGCCGATTCTTTATCGCCATTTAAAGTCTTAATAAACGGGAACACTTCATCAGCCATGATTTTGTACATCTTCTGGGATTCCAGGTCTTTGAAAACGCTCCATCTAAGATGTTGCTTATCTTCCGGAAAAATACTTTTACGTTTTAATCCCAATACGATGGATTCTTTTTCTCTAATGCTGTCTGCAATATCCAAACCCCTGATAAACAGCAGATAGGTGATCTGCTCAATCACTGACAGCGGATTGGTGATCCCCCCGGTCCAGAATACTTCCCATATCCGATCAACTTTGTTTTTAATGTCTCCTGTAATCATTTCTGCCTCCTGGATTTGAGTGTATCATGCAACTATTTACCATAACATCTAATATTTCTACAACCTCACTTCCCTTCCCTTCCCTTCCCTTCATTTTCCATCTTGTATATATACTCGACACCCTCCGCAGGCAGGACGACCTTCTTGCTGAATTTTACGAAAAGCGGTGGTGCAGCCTTATGGACTACGCTGCTGTTTACGAATACAAGAAGAAGCGAATCGTAAGAGGTTGTTTTTATGCTTAGTCTATATTAGAGTGACATGGGGACAGGATCACTGTCACTTACGCTCTTTGAATTGTCCCTCTCCCAAGATGTATGGTTAAATCTGTTATTTTGCATGACATAGCTCCCGGATACTATAATTAATATCTTTGTATGTCTTTTCAGTTGACATAATAAACAAATAATCCCCCGGCAGTATTTTGGTATTCCCATTCGGAACGATGTCTTTGTTTCCTCTATGAATTCCTACAAGCAATGTTCCCTGTGGCCAGGCTATATCTCGTACTGTATTATCAGCAACAATACTGCCCATTTCAACAGAAACTTCAATCAGACCACCAAGCTTACTATTTTGAACATCCTTATCGTTTTCTACAATCCGTTCCAGCAACGCTTCATAAATTGGGGTTGTTTTCAATGCATCCGATATAAACAAGGCAATAAAAGAACATCCCGCTACCGGAAGCATGTGTGAAATAGAACCCGTCATTTCTACTATAAGCAGGATACTCGTTATGGGGGCCTTAACTGATCCTGACAACGCACCTGCCATGGCGAAGACTGCAAAATCCGGAATGTATTCCGCAGGTAGACCAAATTGCAATGCAATCAGGCCCACAAAACTGCCTGTAAGCGCACCGATTGCCAGGATAGGCATGAAAATCCCTCCAGGCACTCCGCTTCCGAAACTTGTACAAGTAAAAAGAAACTTGACAATTAAGTAAAGTGCTATGATTGAAATTCCGCCTTTGGCTTTTTCAGCTATCTGTATTAAATTCAGTCCGCCACCTAATACAGCCGGGATGAATAGTCCACACGGCAAAGCAATTAATAATGCAATACATGGACGCAGATAAAAAGGTATTTTACGATATGCCATTTGAAATCCAAGAAGGGCTTTATTTAGAGCAACCCCTACTACACCGGACAGGATTCCAAGCGGAATAAGCCAAATATAATATGCTTCAGGAAGCGCGGGAGTTGCTGCAAAACTAAGAACGGGCTTCAGACCGAAAAAATATTTTGAGACAACATCTGCACTCAATGCTGCTGTTGTGGCAGCAATTAATATAAGCCCTGAAAAACTTCTGTGTACTTCCTCAAGTGCAAAAACGATTCCTGATAAAGGCGCGTTAAATGCAGCTGAAAGGCCAGCAGCAGCGCCTCCAGTGATCAGATAATTTTCCTCCAGTTTACTTTTGCTTATACGTCTTGCCAGACCTTGGCTAGCCGATGCACCAATCTGAATAGAAGGGCCTTCACGTCCCAGAGATAAGCCAAAGAAGGATGAAATAATTCCAGCAATAAATCTGACAATCAAAACTGTATACCATCGAATTTTCAATCCATATAGAAGCAATCCTTCGACTTGCGGAATCCCGCTTCCCGTTGCCATCGGCTCAAGTTTCACAAGCGTTGCTATCAAGAGGCCTGCAACTGCAATTAATAAAATCCATGGAATTATCATCAAAGGATTAAGTTCTAAATAGGCATATATTTTCACTGCAGTCTCTGTACCATACTCTATACCAAAACGGTAGAGAACAACCAAAAGCCCTGCAATCAAGCCTGAAAATATGCTTTTTATTGCAAGACTCCACTTAACGCTACTTAATTCTGATAAAATTTTATAAAATTTAGTACGCAAAAATAATTTCCCCCAATGCAAACGCCTGCTCACTCAACTCTAAAAAACATCCAATCTGACTGCACAACCAGCGTAGAGGGATTGCAGGAGACCAGGAGACATAGATCGAGCGGTGGGGTTTTGTTTTACATCAGCAATTGCAGAAAGTGGTTTTTCGCTGCAGCTTTGCAGGGTGGGTCCACGATCACATTGGTAGAAGTTGAACGCTTCCGTTTCCAGATTAAAATACAGGCCTGTAAACGCCTGGACATTGCCATCAGAAAACTTGGGCGGCTTACCACGAACAACATCGTACAGCGTAATTGACGCGCTGCTGCCCATCCAGTATTAGTTTCTATACTATAACGCAAAATCCTCTAAAAGGAAGGAGACAGGAAGAAGCCCTGCAGAATCACTCCAAAAAATAGGGATGTTTTTTATCATTTTTGGAGTAACGATTTGAAGTGATTATCAGGTTTTTTACATTTTCCTTAGCCGCTGCACTCTTTTTTCAATGGGCGGATGAGTAGCCATAAGCCGGCTTCCGGATAGCCTCGCCCCGGGAGTATTGGGAATGCCTGTTTCGATAATATAGGCTTTGGGGGTAGGGATTCCGGCGGCGATACTAAGAATAGCTATTACAACTTATTTATAAACTCTAATAGTATTTCATTAAATGTTCCCGGCGCATCCAGATTGGTGAGATGGCCCGCTCGGGGAATAGTTTTTATCGTACATCCGGGATACTGGACTGGCCAGTCGGCAAGATGCATTTTAATGGTGCCTCTGCTGTCCTCTTCACCGCCAAGCAAAGGGGCATCCAACTGGATTTCCCGCTCATATAAACAAGTGGAAAAGCCCTGCCAGGAGATGAGGAACTCTTCCTTATTCATCTTTCCAAACATGTCCATAGCCGCTTCATAAGCTGCCGGGGTAAAGGTACTCCCCTTGGCCATGGCTTTTTTTAAGCTATTCCAAGTGTACAGGCACTTCATGAGCGGTCCGGAATATTGAAGGGCCAGCTTTTCCCATCTGGCATAACGCATAAACAGGGGTGTAGCCCCTACCACTACATAACCCAGGGCACCACCGAAAAGGGCCGCATATTCCCGGGTGACAAAGCCGCCCATGGACAGCCCTACAATTATAGTTTTTTTGCATCGTTTTGTTTGGAGAATCTCATGCAGATCTTCCGCTGCCGCTCTGACGCTGAAACTTTTGGTAGGGCGGGAATCGCTATGACCGCGCACATCTATGTTGATCACAGGATAGCCCGCCTCCTGTAACGCCTGAAAGTACGCAGTGAAGACGGTAAGCAAAGGATCGAACAATAGGGTCCGTCCCAGTGCATTTTTACATTTCTCTTAGCCGCTGCACTCTTTTTTCAATAGGCGGGTGAGTGGTAAAAAGCTGGCCGGCGGATAGCCTTGCCCCGGGAGTAAAGGCGGGATTGACAATGTAAAGGCCCTGCAAGGCCTGCTTGTTCAGGGAGCCATCAGGCGCCTGCATCCCCGATATTTTTTCCAGGGCACCGGCCAGCCCTTCCGGGTATCCGGTCAGTTCCGCCGCGCTGGCATCGGCCAGATACTCTCTTTCCCTGGAGATGGCAAACTGCAGGATGCGGGCGAAAATGGGTGCCAGGATGGCCAGCAGCACAACGACGATGATGATCAACCCCTGGCTCTTCTGGGAATTCCTTCCGCCACGTCCCCCCACTCCCCGGCCGAGCCACAGGCTGCGCCTGGACATCTCACTAATGAAAACAATGGTGCCCGCCAGGACGATTGCCATTGTGGCGATCAAGATATCGTAATTGTTGATGTGGGCAAGTTCGTGGGCGATAACTCCCTCCAGTTCCACCCTGTTCAATCTGTTTAGCAGTCCCCTTGTTACCGCCACAATGGCTGTTTTGGGGTTTCTCCCCGCGGCAAAGGCGTTGGGAATGTCTGTTTCGATAATATAGGCTTTGGGGGTAGGGATTCCGGCGGCGATACTGAGACCTTCAACGGTATGGTAAAGATAAGGTTCTTCTTCACGGCGGACCGGCTTGGCTCCGGCCATGGCCGTCACGATATTTTGCCCGCTGTAATAACTGATCAGAAAAACAATTACGGCAATAATCCCGGCAACGACCAGACCTGCGGCGATGCTCTCCATGAAAATACCCAGCGCATAACCTGCCGCCAGGAAAAGCAGCGCAAAGGAAAAAAAGAGCAAAAAGGTGCGCCTGCGGTTGGCCTTGATATGCCCGTAAACAGGTATCAGCATTTGAAGCTCCACTCCCTTTGTAAAGTATTCAGGAGTAACTATACTCGTAAGTCTTTCAAAATTCCACTTTGACAGCTTTTCTTACCCCGGCGTCTTCCACTTCAAAATAATCCCTCAAAGTAAACTTGAACATTCCGGCCAGGATATTGGTGGGAAAATGTTGAATGGCGGTATTAAAGCTCATCACGGTACGGTTGTAGCGCTGGCGCGCATAGGCGATCTTGCTTTCGATCCCCGCAAGTTCCTCCTGCAGAAGTTTAAAGTTTTCGTTGGCTTTCAACTCGGGATAATTTTCCGCCACGGCAAAAAGGGTTTTTAAGGCGCCCCCCAACATGTTTTCCGCCTGCGCGTTTTCTTTTACGGATGAAGCATTCATCCACGCGGAGCGGGCTTTGGTAATTGTCTCCAATACTTCCCTTTCGTGCTTGACGTAACCTTTAACGGTGTTGACCAGGTTGGGGACAAGATCATAGCGTTTTTGCAGCAGGGTATCAATATTGGACCAGGCATTGTCAACCATATTGCGTTTGGTCACCAGGCTATTGTAGCCGCCGATGAGAAACAAGGCCAGGACAGCTACAATTACTATCAGAATTATAGATGCGCCATTAGGCATGGCAAAGACCTCCTTCGTTAAGCTAATAAGTTATTACATTGTTATTCTTCATTTTTTGCAATTATCCTTGTTTTACTCAACCTTTCCCGAAAGGGAAAACATTGCTATTCGTCCTGTTCTTTTTCGTCTAACTGTTTTTTAATTTTTGCCTGTTTTTTCTTGTTCAGGTAATAAAGAAAAGACAGTACAACAAAAGACAAAACGGTTGCGCTGATAAAAGTAACTGCCAACACGACGAAAAAATAACCTATACCAGCTTCCTTATATTGTTCTGCGTACTGTGTATAGTTAAAAACACCGTTAATCGCAGTTACTACGATTCCGGCTACTATACTGTTCACAAAAGGGAGGGCTTTTGCCCGTTTTTCTTCGCCGTATTCGCCGTATATGTTAAGTCCCAAGGTAATGTACCGAATTATCACGTAAAAGGACATTCCGAAGAAGCATATAAGCTCAACGGCATACTGCTTAAACGGAGCGTTCAGTAGAAACTGCTGTATGAGCATCGAACAGAAAAGCGCAATCATTAAAATGCCATATGCTTCACTATTTATTTCTAGGCGTTGCGCTACAACTCTTTCGTCTTGCGAATTTTGTTTTTTCATTTCGATTCCTCCCAAAATAAATCATTTAACGTTTTGCCAAGCTCCTTACAAATCGCTATACAAAGCTTTAGCGTAGGGTTATATTCCCCTGATTCTATCAGACCGATAGTCTGACGCGTAACGCCTACGGCTTTTGCCAGGTCCTCCTGTTTCATATCAACTTCCATTCGGGCAATTTTCATTCTCTTGTTTTTCATAGAATGCCCCCTTTTATAGTCACAGTATACACTATACATTGCATGATGTCAACTATATATTACATTTTATTTGTTAAATTTTATGCCATCCATTTTCTAATCAAAAGAAAAAACCCCCTGCCTTGGCTGGAAGCCATTGAGCAAGGAGATGACAGTTACAAGTACAGACGGCACGTTAGAGGCGGAGGACAAAGAAGTTCTTGTGGAGTTTGCCAAAGTCCTGAAGAATAATCTGCGAGAATCGGACGTTCTGGGGCGGTGGGGCGGTGGGGCGGTGAGGAGTTCCTGATTATCATGCCTGAAAACGGTATTGAAGAAGCAAAGATGTTCTGGACAATTCCGGTGATGTCGGGAACTGCCCGGTGCAGGCCGGCAACAAATTGCTCCTTCCGGGGGAAGGTGCGGCCGTTGGTTATTATAACAGCCAGGATGTTCCCGGTGGAGACCTATAAATAGATGTGCGGTTGGTTTGTGATTGAATTAAAGAGATGCAAGAAACTGCTTAACTGCCTGAAAAGAAATCCGCTCCTGCTCCAGCCGGACCCCCTGGCCCCACGTATTGTTTTGAAGTGAACAAAGCAGTTGGTGTTCCCCTGGAGTTAACCGGGTCAACTGCCCCGAAAAAGGTTTATCTTCCACGCTCCAGAGATCGCTGTGCTTAAACAGGGTGCTTTCCTCCATGAGCATAGGACAAGTTTGCGGCAGGAAGCTTCGGACTTGGTCCAGCATGGCCAGACCATGGGTATCAATATCCCCCCAGTAATAGATTTCTTTCTCTCTTAACCAGGTGACCGCTCTCAAAATATCCACACCGTAGCCCAGCCCGAAGATCACCAAACTGTTTTCAGTATCAGGAAAGCATAACCCATTGATTTCATTCTCGGTAATAAAGACCCTGTTTGCCGCAGAGCTCCAATCCTTCAATTGCTCCACCGGAATTGTCAGATCGGAAAGACCCTGAATATATTGAGTCTGATCCAGCAACCGCATTCTCACCTGTAGCGGCTTGACCCGCAACCCGAATCGCTGCTCAAAAGACGTGGCACTGTGGTCAATCGTTTCCTCAGGCAAAATGATATTCAATAGTTCCGTTAAAATCCCCTTGCGCTGTTCAACAAACTTGGTGTCAATCCCAGGAATATCCAACCGCCGCATATAGAGTCCGCAACGGGGATGCAGTGGAAACCACTTCAGAACGGCAAGTATGCCGGTCCAGTTGTCGCCGGCAGCCAGCACTTTATGGGGATATTTACCGGCCCATTCCACTAAAGCGGGCCAGTCCGCCGACATTATCCCGACAATCTTCAGGAATTTGTCCGCTTCCCGTTCCTTTTTCAGCAAGCGCAGGGCGTCCCGCACTGTCGGAACAACGGCATGGGTCGGCAGAAGATTTCTGCCGGACTGGCGATGCACCATTTCCTTTTCGATCAGTTCATAGCCAAAACCAATCCCCTGGCTGCTCTGCTCCCGGAGCCGTTTAATCCAACGAGAAATTTCAGCAAAGTTCTCGTTGACCTCGTTACTTTTCGGTCGTTTCAGCGACAAGCGGAGCGGAAATAAATCATCCTCCATAAGCAGCGCCCGCAGGATCCTGCCGGAGTCCCACTTCCGCCTTAATTCCTCCCGGATCCATTGCGGATCAGACCACCTGCTGCACATAGCGCGCTACCTCCCGGGCCTTCCGCTCCCGCTCGTACTCTTCAATGGAGATATTGCGCAGCATGGACTGATGCCGGATATCGTCATGGTGCACAAAGCCTACATGGGCAATGAACTGGGCAATGGTCGGAATTTTAAGTAGCGGCGTGACAATCAGCAGCTGCAAATCAAGCTTTTTAAACAGCTCCAGCCCGAACCGCGCCGATTCGTCAGAGCTTTTCAAAAAAGCCTCATCGATGACGACAAAGCGGAAGGATTGGGGCTGGGCGTCCTGTCCTTCCAGGCCGAAATGGTAGACCAGACTGGCTGCGAGAATCGTATAAGCCAGTTTTTCCTTCTGGCCGCCCGATTTTCCCCCGGAATCCGTATAATGCTCGTATTCTTCATCGGTTTCGCGCCATCTTTCCGAAGCGGCAAACAAAAACCAGTTGCGCACGTCAATCACCTTTTTGGTCCAGCGCGCATCGCTTTCCGTTTCGCCCGGCCTGCCCCGGAAGCGCTCAATGAGAGCTTTTACTTGTAAAAACTTCGTCTCCGCGTATTGTTCGTCGTCGGAACCGGCCAAGGCCCCTTCGGTACAGGCTTTGAGATGTACCCGGAAATCCTTGATATCGCTGTCATAGGTTTCGTCATATTCCAGACGGATATAGCGGCCTTCATTATAGTCAATAGTGCTCAAAGAACCGTTGATCTGCTCAATCCGATTTTTGATGGTGTCCTGTTCCTGCTTTAGTTTGGCCTGGAACAAGGCAATCTGGTTTATGGTATTCTCATGCAACAATTGTTTAAACCGCTTTTCAAACCGGGGCAGTCCGTCATTTTCCAGCTGTGCCAGCATACGGGCATATTCCGGAAGGCTATCAAAACTTGCGTCCACTTCCCTTGTTTCTTCGGCGTACTGGTTGTTGTAGTCAGACATGGCCTTGACGATTTTGCCCCTTAACTGCAGGATCTCCCTCGCCAGTGTGCTGCGTTCCTTCTCAATCCATTCTCGATAGTCCCGTTCCAGCGTCTTCACGTTTTCAAGGGTCAACTTTTTGTTTTTCAAAGCAGCCCCCTTGTGCTGTTCTAAAAAAGGGTATTCCTCTTCTTGCATCGCCGGCGCGGCTTCTGCAGCGGTTGCGGCAGCATGCTCCTTGTCCCGGATAAAAGTCTCTAGTCTGTTTTCTAATGTTGTCTCATCTTTTTGAGCCTTTTTTAAAACTTCTTCCTGGGTGTTCTTAATTCCCTCCAACTCGGCCAACCGAAGCTGCAGCCCTTGCAACACATCGCTTCCCTCTTCCAACTTCCTTCTTCTTTTTTCTTTTTCGTCAATTTCTTTTTCCTTGGAGTGGGTATCAATGTCGGCAAAACCGGTAATTTCTTCCAGCCCGGCAACGGCGTTTAATCTCTCCTGGCTTTCCTTCTGCTTCTTGTGAATATCCGCGATTTCTTCCCGGTAAAATTGAATCTCCTCTTGGAGTTCTAGTTCATTTGCCTTCAGTACATCAATTTTTTTCTGGTTGAAAAACCCCAGGATGTAACGACGACGGTCGCCGATAGCGTACCGGTCGTCTTTTTCATGCCGGTTACCTTTAGACTTAATCTGCCCGGCTTGGGTAATAGCCAGCGTTTCCCGGCTGAATTGCTCTCTGCTTTCGCAACAAACATGCGTGAAGCGCTGGCGGAGTTCCCTGGTCAACCAAAGGCCGAACGGCGTATTCGGCTTCATCTTCAGCTTTTCCGATACGGCTAAAGGATGAGGCCGGCCGTAAACAGGCTGCGACACTCCAGAGCAGACCCGGTAATAGACCAGCCGCATCCCCAGCGACGTCCGGTCCACCCACTGCATGACAGCTTGATAATGTTCTTCGGGCACAAGCAGCGAGAGGCCGAAATTATGCAACAGTCTCTCGATCGCTCCCTCCCAGCTTGCTTCTTCCTCCCTGACTTCCAATAATTCGCCGATAAAGGGCAGTTCTTCTTCCTCAATCCCCAGGTTCCGGCAGAGCTGTTTCCGTTTCTCGACGTATTCCCGGGGAATACTCGTTTTACGGGAGCGAAGCGATTCCAGTTCATCAGCCACTTTCTTCGCTTCCTTCTCCGCACTGTCTACTTCCGCGGCGGCCGTCTGATAATCCGCATACAAACGGCCCTGCAAGTTTTCTTCGTCGGACTTGAATCCCGGCAATTTTGCCCGGTTACAGATGAAAGCGCCGGTCGTGTCCGGCACCGGCAGCTTCAGTTTCCCAACATAATTCGTATAACTTGCCCGGTCTCTGTGGATGCGTTCGAGGATTTGATCCATACTCGCTATCTCTGCTTTTAATGCTTCCAGCGCCTCGCCGCCGTTGGTGTAAATGGCTCTTTCGGTCTCCTTGATATTTTTTTCAATTTGTTTTTGTTTTATTTCGGCCTGTTCCCGCGCCCCTGCAGCCAGAAGCAGCTCTCCTTCAAGCTTGGTGATTTTGGCGGTCAGCAAAACCGCCTCTTGCTCCGCAAACCAGGGGCTCAGGGCGCGGAGTGTCTTTTCCAGCAGGCTTTGCCGGTTACCCAGCTGCCCGCAGCGTTCCCCCTGTTCCACTACGGGGATCAGGAGTTCAATCTGTCTCTTGGCTTTAAGAACGGCCTCATGGGCACTGCTCAGGTCCTGGAAATGATTTTTCAGCTTCTCGACTTCCTCCTCCGTATTAGGAACCTGCAGCATATTGGCCCGTACGAATTCCGTAAGGGCTTCCACCTTCTTCATGGAAATGGTCTGCTGGAATAAATCCATGGCCTGTTCCTGCTCGATCCCGAATCTGCCGCGGAAGACTTCCGCATAGCGGGTATAATCCTCAAATACCCGGACGCCGCTGTTTTTCAGGCGTTTTTTCAGCACCCGGACGTCTTTGTCAAACTTGGAAAAGTCTCGGGTAATCCACATTTCTTTATCAGCCACAATATAAAAACGGGCCGGAGGTTTCTGTGCATCCTGATACCAGAAAAACTGCGCCAGGGTGACAAACTGGGACACCCCTGGGTTCTGAAAGGTTGCCAGCAGAACGGAATAATGATGGATATCCCGCAGGGAATCGGGCAGTCCGATCCCTTCGGCGCTTCTTTTCTGCCCGAAGAAGCCCCGGACATAGGAATTGACCGAACGTTCCTTAGCGCTGGAATCGGCCGCCTTGTTATAAGCCGCCTTCCGCGGCGAGACCAGAAGGGTTATCAATGCATCCACCAGGGTGGATTTGCCCGATCCAACGTCTCCAGTCAAAAGCGATGTTTCACCCCCGGGGGAAAACGTCCAGACCTTCCCGTCAAACGTCCCCCAATTGAACACTTCAAGCTTGGCTAGCCGGAAACCGGGCGTAGCTCCAAAGAGCATCCCGGGATCTTCCTGTTCCAGGTTAAACAAACTCATTCCTGCTCCTCCTCTTCCCCGGTCTCTCCGCCGGCATAAACCCGGTACATGTCCAGCCGCTCTTTCACATGAAGAAGCCACTCCGCGTTAACAAAGCTGCGAAGGATGCGCTGCACTTCGAAGCTGTCTTCGCTGCCCCGCAAGCGGCGTAAGAAACCCATTTTTTCAATCCGGTCAATATGCTTGTCAATATTAGCTGTCATTTTGGCTTCATTGGTGGTATCTTTCAGGAACAAACGCATCCGTTCAGCAACCTGCTGTCGGGTGACGATGAGCCGCTGGTCTCCTGTGGTTGAATCAAACTCCAGCAATTGCTTCCGGAGCAGAACAAGTAGAAGGCTGACCGGATAACTCAACGCGTGGCGGGGCACCAGACGAGGAATTTCCTCCTCGCCCTCCCCGTAAGAACGCTGTTTCAGATACCCATAACCGTCAATCTCATCCACCATCAAGGTGAGGCCGATTTTGCTTACATAATCCTCAAGCTTATATTTCTGGGCCAGGATCACCTCCCAGTGTTCCGGGTCCGTCTCTTTAAAGACAACGTTTTTAAAGAGAGCCACCAGAGCCCTCGAAAATGCCCAATCATCAGCAACATTCATGCCTAGCCCTCCATAAGCCGGCCCTGAGCCCGCTGAAAAATAATCCTGGCCATCTTGGCCACCCTTCTCTTTTCCGTTTCATCGGTCCAGGATACTTCATCCACATCATCCGGCCGGAAAACCGCCTGCGGGCTCTCGCTGGCAATGACCAGATAAGTAACGAGCTCGCTTAAACCCAATTCCAAGGGATAATGTTCAACGATCCGGGACAGCGTTATCCTATCCCGGGTCTGCAGCAGATAGCCGATCCGGTCCTTTAGCTTTTCCTTATCCACATAAACCTGGGAAAAAAGCGCTTCTGCCGGCACATCTTCCACACCGGCGTTGATGGCGTCGTCTTTAATTTCCGGCCGCCGGGGAGGCGTAAACAGAGGCCTGTCCAAGGGGAATGAAAGGTCCGGAGCAACCCCGTCAATTGCCATTTCCCATTCTTGGGGCGGGTTATGGCGGACGGCCACAGCTTTCCCTTCGATTTCCCGTACGATCTGATTAATCCGGCGCTCTTCTTCCAAAAAATTCTCGTCCACATACCGCCTTAACTGCTGGGACAACGCGGCCACCGTCTCTTGAACATGAGCGCCGGCGTTCACCCAGTCATGGTGAATATGACGGATATTCCGGCTCGTACCCATTTCATGTACCGCGCTCAGCTTTAACACCTTATCAAGGGTATCCTGAAAATCATCCTGGGAGGAAGAAGACATGAGAAATTTCCAGAAAGCGGCGAAACTTTTCCCCTGCTCCGACTGGGTAATCCCATCCTGTTCGTCAAAGACAGTTTCCAATAACTCCCCTTTTCCCCGGTCCCAGGTGGCAATCCGTTCCCGCATGTCCCGGTCCAGATCCCGGAAATTCTGTTCTACAGCCCGGAAATCAGCCAGAATCTCCCGGGCTATCGTCATCGCCTGCCAGAAACGCTCCTTGATTTGCGTTTCATCCAGCAGCGCTACCTTTCCCTTTTGCACTCGGGTGATTTCCTGCTCAATTTCCGCTTTGCGCCGTTCCAGTTCCGCCAGGCGCAGTCTGGGGTCCGTTTCGGAACGCTCAACAATCTGGTGCAAGAGTTCAAATACGGTGATCAGGCGCGATTCCGTGCCGATAAAGGTTTGCTGCCTCAGGCTTAAAAGCCATTCAATCGCTTTCTGGGTCAGAGAGGTTACATCAAAATGGGGTTCGTCTTGCCCCGGCGGATAGAACTTTCGTAGCCAACCGTGTTCGTCATTGGCCCAGTCGTCCAGGTATTCCCGTCCCGTTCTTGGTAAAAGGCGTTCACTCCGCCCCTGGCTTAACCGGTCAATAAAACTTTCCAAGCGGCTGATCAACTCCTGTTCAGCAATCAACCTTCTGTTTTCCGCAATGAATTCTTTATAGAGAAAAGCCGCGACAAGGGGTGCCTGCGGTGAAGCCAATAATCGCCAGGCCGGATTTTTCTTACGCAAAAATTCTAGGAATTCAAAGGACATATGCTCCGCGAACTCGTTTTTTTGCAGTGTCATGCCTAATCCCCTCAAACCGTTAAGATCACTAGAACTACTCTCTATTAAGAAAGTCTGAAAAACTAGCAGCTCCCAATCTTCTTTGTTTTGCCAACATGTAAGACCAGATTGTATTTCCGTCAGTCTCAGTTATCAATCCATGATTATAGGCTTCAACAAGAATATCTCCTGTCGTAACATGCTTCAATTGGAACTCCTCAATGTAACCACCTATGTCACGCAAGTTATTACTGGCAACAATACCCTCATTTTTTTTTGCCAAAGCTATTGACGCAGCCTCTCCCTTACCAATTAATTTTTGTCCTTTATCTGGTTCGACAGTCAATTTGTAAAAAATCTTGTATTCTTCTGTCCCTACTATAATTTCAGCAATTTCAGCTTGTCCGGCAAAAACCATTGCATCAATACGTACTTTCAAGTGTGCTATTCTCGGATTTGATAATTCAATATAAACTGGACTTGGAATTATGATTTTTCCCGGATATAACTGCGGCAATAGATTCTCATTTTTAGCCCATAAAAAAGCGGAAATACAATCAGTGTCGAAGAAAAGCGAATCAGTCAATCAATTCGCCTCCCTCCATTTCATCACCATACACAATGTCATCACGAAAAGCATCTAATAGCCACTCTTCATATTTTCCAGTAGATATAACACCTGATTGCAAAAGATTTTCAGCTTGCTTTATATAGTGGCCATAAGTTCCCTTGTTTTTATTCTCTGGACTGGGCTTATACAATGAAGTATCATATCCTAACTTTGCAGCAAAGAAGATGACGTCCTTCTGCATACCTGCGGCATCAGACTGAGGCAGTTCACCTTCTTCCTGTAAGCGAAAAAGCATCGCCTGTCTGCTAACGCCAAAATATTGTTCTAGTTTAATAACGTCTTTAATCGTTAATTTCCGATTTTCTACATTTTTTATTTCTTGAATTTTTTCATATAAGGCTGCCGGTGGCATAAGTAAATAAGATGCAAACTGGTCGGCAGACTTCTCAGTTTGATTGCCGCCGCCAATTTTGCTTGGACAAATCGTTGAGATCATCTCTTCGTCAAAATAAAGATGATATAACTCGTGGGCCAACGAGAACCTCTGTCGGCCAATAGACATCCCTGAATTCACAGCTATTACCGCAGATAGATTGTGTTTTATACATATGCCACTTATATTTTTTCCCAAAGGGTATTTGACTAATGTCATATTTTCAAGGGTATACACTAAGGCAAAAATGTCAATAGGTGAGGTGTTATTTTCACCTATCCTTCTTCTGATGCTGGATGCCTTATTACTTAAAATCATCTTATCAATCATTCATTGTTCCTCCGTTCCTCCAGCAATTTATCCATCTGCATCTGGTTCAAGGCAATTCTATTGATAACTGCTAAAGCTTCCAAATCTTCATTTTCAGTTTCCGTAGTGCGAAAAGCAAAGCATACCGATGATTTACACCCGTTTGGTGATGTAATTAATGAAACCGGGCAGCAAAATAAAGCCGTAAGCTTATCCAGCATATCTGAATTAATGGCACGTTCTCCTGATTCAAATTTTGAAATCAGACTTTGGTCTACACCAAGATAACCGGCAATATGCTTTTGCCCTAAACCAGCATTGGCTCTAAGTATTTTCATATTAGCTCCAATAGCTTTCATATCAAGTATCACATTAAGTCCTCCTCGTTCCTGTCGTTCTTTAATTTACAGTATATCTTATTCTTGTCATAAAATCAATGTTTGCCAACGGCATATTTATGACATTATTGATTTGGCTATATCTACTCTGATCCACCCAACATTTCTTGCCCAGTTATTATTGGCCATTAACTTCATCCAATCTCATAATATTATAATTGGTATGTTAATATATACAGGAGACAAAACGTGGTGTTTTAGAATCCAATCGGCTATCGGGGAAAGTTCGGATACAGCCTGGGCTATACGGTAACCAATTTCGCAATGGCATGCCATTATCTCCTTTTCATAAGCATTAAGCAACCCGGGGTTGAACAGTATTTCTTCCGGCACTCCTACTTTGCCGATATCATGATATTTGGCCAGAAGGCACAAATCAGCTTCGGATGTTGTCGTTATACCCATAGCCCGGGTCAGACCAAGAATAATTTTTTGAAGATGTCAGCACGGCGGTGTGATAAGCCTTTTTTATCCAGGGCAAGCATCAAGGATTTAACAATCGAATCACGGACCCCATGGCTTTGTCTCAGCTTTTCTTTATACATGTTATTGTCCGCTTCTCTGAATACACGAGTCAGGTCGAAGGGGAAATGGTCGACGGCGCACCCTACAGAAATGCTCAAGGGGAGTTCCGGGTTTTTGGCATTATACAAGCGAAGAGCCTGGTGAATATCCTGACAAGCCTGCAAAAGCCCTTCTTCATTATCTTCCAGCAGAACAGCAAACTCATCGCCGCCTATTCTTGCTACCAGACCTTTTTGAAGAAAAACGCCTTGGATTATCTTGGCAGCTTCAGTTAGCAAAAGGTCTCCCCTTTCATGACCAAACATGTCGTTAACTAGTTTTAAACCATCCACATCACATATAATGATACCTGTCGGCTGATTTGTTTTTTGGTTTCTTTTTTCACTTTCCAAGCGTTTTATTTCCTGTTCAAAATAGTTCCGGTTGAAAAGTCCGGTAAGTGCGTCGTGAAAACTCATAAATTTTAATTCTTCTTCTATCCCCAGCAGTTCCTTGTTCTTCATTTCAAAGTAATAATAGAGAGTACTGATCGAGGTGCCCAAAGCAAGTACGGTTCCGATAAGAAAGCCAACCGGCGCAAACCACGGGATCGTATGAAGAAAGGGAAAATCCAAGGCGTGTATTCCCCATAAGATATAGCAATAGCCAACAAAAATTCTGCCGCTGATATTTCTGTCACCATATCGCAAAAACATGAAACCGTTATATATAACTGCATTAATATTTAAAACTTGATTTATATATTCTGCCAGCTCATCATCCACCCACCTCTTAGTAGGATTATGGTCTAAACATTCATCATCGTTTTTTTCTTCCATAAACATTTCAAACTCCTTAATGCTTTTGAAGTAGATTTGGATAAATTCGGTATTAATTGTTTTTTCATTTTCATTAAGATATTTATGATAACTGCTCCATTTATAACATTTCATATCTTGCACTATTCCCGCTTTTACTGGATTTTGATTTATGTAACGTAATACCATTAAAAAATATTCGTCTGTTTCAACTACATCGCTTTTAAATCTATTTTGAAAAAGATGACCAGTTCTTCCATTTTTGATGTTATGGTATTGGGCATAACCAACTGCAATTCTTTTGATTATATCTCCTATAGGTTCCTCCGTTTTAAGTAAAAGATGAATGTGATTGGTCATTAAGCAATAAGCATAGGTGGTAAACTCGACTTTTTCTTGGGCTTTTTCTAGGTATTGAAGAAATGCTATATATTCTTCTTCTGCGAGAAAAATATTTCTTTTATCAATACCTCTTAACATTACATGATAGATTCCGGTTTCACTTTTAGCTCTTGCCACTCTAGCCATTATTATTTTCCCTCCTTTGCTGGTAAGGTAGTAACCCAAACTAGGTGTTGCCGGAAGTTTACAATACTTTCCCGCATCAAGGTTATTCTTCACCTTAAATGTCTTTATCTGCTTTATCTTGGACGAATGATGGCAAACAAAGCGTCCCCTTACACCCTACTAACAAAGCATCCCCTTACACCCTAAGCGTCCCCTTGCCATACCGAAAGGATGGAAGCCGTGCTAACCATATCTATCCTTCTTTCTGATTTATCAATTTTCAGTGGTGATTCCCCGTTTCATAGCACCATTTCGCAATTTCTGCGATCAGCTCCAATGGAAACGGCTTACTGTATGTCAGTTGCACTGCACCTTTGCTTGCCTTATTCTTCATTTTTTGCAATTATCCTTGTATCATAAGCGTATCCTGATCGATAATATTGAAATGCTATTACAAAGGAAAATGCTAAACATTATAGAATTCCTAATAGTAGAGTTCCGCTAGTATCAAAAAATAATATAAACAAGAAAGAAGGGGAAAATATGTCAGAACAATTGACATTTAAGCAAGCTAAGGAAAGTCATTTTAAAACATTAGAACAATATGTACCGATTGTGGCACGGGTTCATGGAGGTAATCACCCAGAATTTCATGAAGTTCGTAAATTATTTGATACAATCATAAAGAAAACAAAAGAAGCAGGAGCAGAAAAACCTGAGCTAATTGAAGAATTCACCAGTTTGCGTGAAGTTACAGATAACTACACAGTTCCAGGTGATGTATGCGAAAGCTATGAAGCAGTATACAACATGTTAGCTGAAGTAGATAAAGCATATCAAGCTTAAACAGAATTATTTATGGGGGGGGAGGATAATTAGTTTTCAGAGGTTTATCTTAGGTAAGAAAAACCATATAATGTTAATTAGTGCAACTTTAATTGTAATTGCATTTATTAGCAAATTAGGTTTTGAAAATATAGATGTATTTGTTTGGTCGTTGGTTATCGCCTCAATTTTAGGGGTTGCACCTATTGCAATCCAAGCATATCAAGCATTAAGAGTAAAAGTTGTCAGTATCGATGTTTTAGTTACTATCGCAGTTATTGGAGCATTTTTAATTAATAACTTTGAAGAATCAGCTATTGTTACATTCTTATTCTTATTTGGAGCTTATCTAGAACAACGTACATTGAATCAAACACGTTCTGCAATTAAAGAATTAACTGAAATGGCACCAGAAAGTGCTTTGAAACAAATGGAAAATGGTGAATTTGAAGAAGTAGAAGTAGATGAAGTTGATGCAGGCGATATCTTACTTGTTAAAACCGGCGCAAAAGTTCCTGTTGATGGTACAGTTTTAACTGGAGAAGGTCATATTAATGAAGCGAGTATTACCGGTGAATCTGCTCTAGTAAGTAAAAAGAAAGATTCAGGGGTATATGCCGGAACGATTTTAGAAAATGGAACCATTCAAATTGTAGCTGATCGTGTAGGTGAGGATACTACTTTTGGTAAAATTATTGAGTTAGTTGAAGAAGCACAGGATTCAAAATCAGAAGCCGAACGTTTCATTGATAGATTCTCTAAATACTACACCCCAGCCGTTTTAGTTTTCTCTGCTGTCGTATGGTTATTTTCACGGGATATCGAACTTGCAATTACAATATTAGTTCTGGGATGCCCAGGAGCATTGGTTATCGGTGTGCCTGTTTCAAATGTTGCAGGCATTGGTAATGGAGCGCGGCACGGTGTTCTTCTAAAAGGCAGTGAAGTTATTCATGATTTTAGTAATGTTAGTACAATAGCATTTGATAAAACTGGCACATTAACAATAGGAAATCCTAAAGTAGCTGACAAAGAAATTTATGCAAATAATGTTGATGAAGTATTAGCTTACCTGGCAAGTGTTGAAAAAGAATCAGACCATCCATTAGCTAAAGCAGTTGTAGAACATATTGGAGATACAAAATTATATACAGTTGAAAAAACAGATGTTGTAAAAGGCAGCGGAGTTGTCGCTCATGTAGATGGACATAGAGTCGCGGTTGGCAATGCTGCACTGATGGAACAAGAAAATGTTCATTTAAATGAAAAAGCTCGTGCAGATATTGCCAGATTCGAAGGAAGTGGAAACACACTTGTCCTAACTGCAGTTGATGGCGAATTAAAAGCACTAATGGGTATTCGTGACCAAATTCGTCCGGGTGTAAAAGAAGATCTTCAAAAGCTAAAAAAATTAGGTGTTAAAAACCTATTAATGCTTTCAGGAGATAACCAGGGAACAGTTGATAAAGTAGCACGTGAACTTGGGCTGACAGAAGCTCATGGCCACATGTTACCAGAAGCTAAATCCGCATATATTGAAGAGTTACAAGCTAAAGGCCAAATTGTCGCATTCGTTGGAGATGGAGTAAATGATAGCCCTTCACTGGCTCTAGCGCAAATTGGAATTGCTATGGGAGGTGGTACAGACGTAGCAATTGAAACTTCAGATGTTGTTTTAATGAATTCAAATTTTAGTCGTTTGCCACATGCGTTAGGCTTAACAAAAGCAACAGCTAATAACATGCGCCAAAATATAATTATCGCAGTGGGAGTTGTAGTAGTCCTGCTGTTCAGTGTATTCTTCAGTGACTGGATGAACATGTCAATAGGTATGTTAGCACACGAAGGAAGTATATTAGTCGTAATTTTAAACGGTATGAGACTCCTTCGTTACAAATTAAGATATTCGGATTAAGATATTCGAAATAAAAGGAGAGATGAAAATGCAAAAAGCAACTATTCAATTAGAAACATTAACTTGCCCATCATGTATGCAAAAAATAGAAAACGCAGTAAAATCTTTAGATGGTATAGATAAAAACAGCTTAAGTGTATTATTTAACTCAAGTAAAGTAAAATTAAACTTTGATGATGGAAAAATATCAATAAAAGATATCGAAAATGCTATCGATAAAGTAGGATATGAAGTAAAAAAAACTCAAGTAAAAGCTTTAAAAGGAGAAGGGATGGAATAAGTGAACGGTTCAAGCCTGACCCTGGTTTGTTCTGGAAAGGCAAAACCTTTGGGGTAAAGGTTGCAAAAAGGCTAAGGGGAAGCTGCGGAGCGGTTCGGACGGTCCGCTTGCTTTTCCTTTTCAGGGAAAACAGGGGGGGGGGAAACAGGGGACGGTTCTCTGTTTTAGGGGAAACAGGGGACGGTTCTCTGTTTTAGGACCTAAAGATTTTATTTACCGTTAAACCCGTCAATCTGGACAACTGCCGCAATGAAGGCCAAAAGTTTATAATACCGGGGGGGTATTGTCAAACAAAGAACCGCCCCCTGTTCGCCTCAAAACTTATAATTCCCTTCTGCAGCCGGACCGCCCGGCCTTAAGTGACGTTTTGCCGGGTGTTGCCATCCGAAGCTTACCGATACGTTTGTTCCAGCGTATAATTCTCCGCAGCAGGCGGTCGGTTTAGAAAAGATCGCCTATCCCAATGATGGCCTGAAGTCTATTCCTGCTGCTCTTGCCTGTTTTCCAAGTTGATTGTACGCCAGGGTATACTTTTTGCCGTCCTTAATAAAATGTGTTGCGCATTGCCGGAACTCAAAGTCCACGTTTGCTTTAACACATTGTTCGCGTATATCGAGTACCCATTCATAGCACATGGGACGAGCGTTTATGCCATACTCACCACCTACAATCACCAATTCAGTTTTGGGTAGGTAGGGTTCAATATTGACCGCTTCTATTAGCGGCTGAAGTATGATATTCCTGTTTTTTATCGGCTGTGCAGACAAAATAGGCAGGCGTTCATCAACTGCGCGTTGATTCTCACAGGAAACGCCCACCGTTACATTATCATAACCTTCTTCCCAATCAGGAGGCTCACATAGCTCAAAGCGATCAATGCGCTTTGTAAGGAAGATGAAATGGCAATCTGAGCGCTCGTGTATCATATCCCAGCACTCACCGCGCCAATCATCTGCCTCTTCAATCAGGAAATCGCCTTGGAAGCAAAGGTAAACTGTACCGGACTTCATTTTATACCTGCCATTTTTCTTCTTTGTGATCGGCGCATAAAAATTATCGGTTTTTACAATTTTCTCCGTGTCAATACCACGCCTTGCATCGCCTTTGTGAATATAACAAAAACGGCAGCCTTCGCTGCACCGGCGACACCCGCGCCACGGATTCCATATGGGCATCCCTAAGTCACCTCCCACAGATCCAATTTATAACTGGCTCCGAATACATAAAAGAATGTATTATGTATAGAAGTTTTTATTTACCATTAATTCCATTATCCGTCTTCATGCTTTTGCCGTGGGGTACTAATCTATTACCTTTAGAGGCCTCATCATATCATTATCCTCGTGTTCAAGAATATGGCAATGCCAGATATAATCGCCCACATGTTCTTTAAAATGCATGGCAATGGATGTTACTTCCCCAGGTGCCGCTCTTGCCACATCCTTAAGCCCCTTTTCATATTCTGCAGGCGGTGTTAAACTGCCAGGAACAAATATGTAGTTACCATTAGCATCAAAATCATTGGTAGTAAATGGTTTCCTGCCCAATATTTCAAAATTGACTAAATGAACATGGATTGGATGGGGAAAAGCAAAGTGGTTTACCAGATGCCATACTTCTATAGTATCCAGTTTTGCTATTTCAGT
Source organism: uncultured Desulfovibrionaceae bacterium (assembly GCA_964597455.1). Lineage (GTDB taxonomy): Bacteria > Bacillota > Dethiobacteria > DTU022 > UBA8154 > DUQX01. The sequence continues at coordinate 3,152 of CAZQXY010000008.1, read as the reverse complement.
AACCGGATCATGCCACATTCTATCATTTAATAAATGCAACGCCCTGCCAAAGCGATCCGTAGTCTCATCTAAATGCAAAGTTCTTTCTTTATAAGCTAAGGAGGGGTTAACAGGGTGATAAGGGAACAAATCTTTTGGAATTTTACTTGTATCTGGTTGTTTTAGCGGAAGCACAACTCTAAATTGCATGATAAAACCAGTATTGTCATCGGCTGGCGGTGTACTTCCTGCCCCCTCGTTTACTAAAGTTATTTTTTGCCCTTTAAACTGGGAAAAATCAATTATTACGTCTATTCTTTCTGCAGGCTCAAGAACAAAAGAATTAATTTCAACAGAATGCTGCAGCAACCCTTGTTCAGTACCTACTTGATGAAAAAATGCCCAATTACTCAGACTAAGATCATACGCCCTTAAATTAGAAGCATTTAATATTCTAAATCTGTACTTACGCGGTTCAACATCAAGGTAGGGCCAGATTTTACCATTTACTGCTATCGTATTTCCAAAGAAAAATGATGGTGTTGAAGGCACAGGTTTTTCCACAGGCGGCGTTGCGTTATCCGGATAAAATAAAGAGCCGTCCTCCTTAAAGGCTTTATCTTGTATCATAATCGGAATTTCATAAGAATCCCTTGGTAAATTCAGTCTCTCCTCCAACCTGTCTCTTATAAGATAAAACCCTGCCAATCCGGCATACACATTTAACCTTGTTATTCCTACAGCATGATCATGGTACCACAAAGTAGCTCCAGGTTGATGGTTAGTGTATTCATAGATTTTTCTTGTAAATTTCCAGCCTGCTGTTGCATAGTTCCGAGAGAACCAGGCATCAGGATGGCCATCGCTATCATCCGCAACATTGGCGCCGTGTAAATGGACTACTGTCCTAACATCCGGCGTATCCAAAGTCCCATGTAAAGTATGATCTACAGGAAAAAGGTGTTTTTTAGGAAGATTATTTATCCACTTGACCTGGATAGTAGTGTCCTTGTTCACTTCAATAGTTGGGCCGGGGCAAATACCGTTATATCCCCAGATTTTCGTTAATGGAAAAAATTTATGAAACCTGTGGTTTGCTTCTTGCATTACTATATTATAAAGTTTTTTGCATTGACTTGGAGCTATGTTTTGGCCCTTGCTCATCGGGTGGGCAGGGCCGTGCTGAAAAGCAATCCGATTGCCTGATGGGGTTCTGCCGGAAAAGCGGGGATGGCAAACATCCTGATCATATGTATTATACGACTTTGCTACCGCAGGAATTGGAAGCGGGTCAACAAACTTTGAATAAGTAGAGGGATCAGACGGATTTATCTTTTTTACTTTCCCAACATGTTCCTTCATTGGGATTCTCCTTTCTTAAAGGTGTGTGTTTATATATTCTATGTTTGATTTTTGATTTTGCCCTCCCCAAAAATACAAATCTAGGCAAGTTTGGAGACGGTTCTCGCTCTTGCTTTTTGCCTTTCAGTTCTTTTCATAAAAGATGGAGTCTTTGTTTGTTTGGAATAATTGAGGGGATTCTACCTAAGGGTGGATCATAGCACTGATCAATCGGTTAGATAGAATTACTTCATGCAGCATTTTTTTCGGGTGCAGATATAATTTCCTTTAAGTTTTGAAAGATCATGTCCTTCGTGTACTAAGAGTTTTTCCCTTAAATGACCTGCTCCACTTCTGCATATTCCAATACCTTTCTGAGGAAGTACCCGGTGTGTTGGCAAAAAATAGGAAACAGGGTTTTTAGCAACTGCATTTCCTACTGCCTGGGAAGCGCCTGGCTTTCCAAGAATCCCAGCAATACCTTTATAAGTAATAACCTCGCCTGGCTCTATCCTGCTAACTACCTCAAAAACACTTTGTTGGAAACTTGTAAAAGCAGTTAGATCCAAGGGCATGTCATGTTTACCGGTTTCCAAAAAATTTAGGGTTTCTTCAAAAATTATTTTTACCATAGGGTTTTGTTCTTGTTTTTCGTCAAAAAGCTTTAAATCTATGCACTGAAAACCTTGCTCAGCTTTTAAGAATAAGTATTTTAACCCCTTGGGGGAAAAAGTTGCGCTAATAATATCTGTTTCAAGGAATTCAATTATTTTTTCTACGTTCATTATAAAAATTCTCCTATTTTCTCCTATCTCTTTTCTTGGAAAATACTATTATAGCATTGCGCTAACATTTCAAAATCATGCGCGAAATTATTCGCCAGATTCGGCCTTCTTCTGACAGCCAAAGGGTGATAGGATACAATTGTCATATAGCCCATTACAGTATGCCATGAACCACGCAGATTCTTTACGTGAGCTTCGCTATCACCAAGCATAGCCCGGACTACAGTATCGCCCAAACATACTATAAATCTCGGCTGGATTGTTTCAATTTGCCGAACAAGATATGGCATACTAAATTTTCTTGCTCTTTCTTTATCATACTTTCGTAGCGGCCTGCATTTCAGCAAATACGTTATATAAATATTATCTGCTTTCAAATTAGCCTGGTATATTGTTTTTTGCAGCGTCTGTCTCGTCCCGCAGACATATTCTTCGCCTTCTTTATTTTCCCGCGCACCCGGGTTATCTAAGATGATAACAATAGGCGCTTTGGGGTTTCCCTCTCCCCATATAATACGTGATTTCTCGGTGCATACTTCACATTGTTCATATCCTGCGGCTTCTAATGGCAAGCTTTCCTCCGGCCAAACCTCAGGTAAAAAATTTAGATCCATGATATCTTCTCCAAACTTAATAAAATTTTTTGTGGTTTGGTCTATGTTCAGAAATTCCAATGCTTCTTGTCATGCATATTCATACAACACTAATTCACAACTGTTCATAAGGGAAGGGCTTTGAAATATGCTTTCAAGATGACGACATGGTTAATTTGCGGGCCTTTTGCCCCATTCGGCGAGGTAACCATATTTTCCTTACTTTCAAGTATGAGCTGTCGGGCGACTGCTTGTGCCTTCGCATTTGCATCCAGTTCCGTTTGTTAAATCGCTCTGTCACAAGGATAAATGCTTGTTTTGACTTGTTCCCTCGAAGCAAAAATCGGGTAATTTCTAAGTGATGATTAAAGTGTACCCCATGTCAAGGCTTTTTTACCCCTGAGCCATTTGCGTTCTATGTGATTAGCGATAAACAGCCTAATGAAAGGGTCAG
>CAZQXY010000007.1:12483-25615 GCA_964597455.1 uncultured Desulfovibrionaceae bacterium | reverse complement strand
CACAAAGCCATTCTTATCATCCCAGAGCTGTAAAACATTGGTTTCAATTTCCGGTACATCCTGCGGCGAACCATCCTCTGCAATTCCCAAAAGCAATTCGCGAAGATCTTTGACAATACACTCTAATATTTTACCGTCGGAAATGGCATCACGTACTGCACGCCGGGTTACCGCACCGATATCCTCAGGTTGCTGTGCTGCTATCTCAAATGCAATTGGGATGGTAATTTCCGCTTTATAAAGATCAGCAATATCATATACAAAAGATCGCTCGTGCCCTGTGTGTATAAAACCGAGGCCCGGTGCACATCCCAGGGCCGTAATTATGCTGTGCGCTACACCGTAAAGGCAGGCATGCGCAGCAGAAAGTGCCGCATTTACAGGATCGCTGGCGGCAAAATCGTTCGGATTATATTCCCGCTTGTCCCAAGGAACCCCGGTTTTTTTAGAGGCTTGACGGTAAACAGCGCGAACCCTTGCGCCCTCCCGCCCGCGCAGCTGTTGCATGGTTAGCTTAGAGACATCTTCATCTGCAAAACGCATAGCATACATGCGGCGGGCAACTGCCAAGCGGCTACGCGTATTAGAAACCAGCGCTGCCTGTGCGATCAACAATCGGGAGGAATGAGTCAACGGGCGTCCGTGAGCATAGTACCGCACCCCATGCTCCCCGACCCAAAGCACACTGGCACCAGTATCACCAATAAGCTCCATTGCACGGTGTGATATATTGGTGCCCGGGCCTAGCAAGATTACACTGAGTGCGGCGGCAGGTACATGTACCGTGCCGCGTAGATCGGTAACAGTAATAGCATTGTCCTGCCGACTAACCAAACAACGTTCCAAATATAAAAACGAGATCCGCTCCCGCATAGTAGGCAAAGCCTGGAGTTCGGGCCTTTCCATTCCTGGAATCTTGCTCATGACGATACCCTGGCAATGGTCAACAAGCCGCAACCATAGGCCTTTGCTCGCCCGATTCCACAGGTTAGTGTGCGAAGAAACAATGCCAAGTCCTCAACCTCCAGAATGCCTTCGAAGGTCGCTATACCCAACGTCACCGGATTGTGTTGGCGCTGGAACTTTCTCACTTCCTGCTGTACAACACGAAATGAGCCTTCCTGTAGACTGAAGCCATATTTTGCGGCACGATCAAGCAACCAATTTTCTTGCTGCTGCACGGTAACATGAGCATATACCTTGCCACGCTTTGTAGGCTTTTGATCTTGTGAAGTACTAGTTTGCTTGACACTATGTACAGGGTTAGCGCGTAGCCGAAATCGCCATTTTTGCCCTGCCTCAATACACTCCAGTAGAGGAGCATAATTTTTAGTTTCCCATTTTTGTTCAGCACTTGGCCAGCCAAATTGCTCTACAATGTGAGTAAAATCTGGCTTTCCATCACTGAGCACAAGGAGATACAGTGCATTACCCAACCGGTCAATACGCCAAAGATTCCGGAACTCTTTGCCCGCACTAGGTGGAAAACTACTTTCCACTGCGGCGTGCAGTTTCTGAGGTGAAGCAAGAGCAACCATCGTGTCTTTCCTGCGGGTATTTAGTTCGATTCGTGACAAATACATAATTCATCAATCCCCCCATCCAGCCATCGCATCATGTTCTGTCGGCAGTTCTGCAGTGGGTTGTGGTGACGAGATAGTAACCGCATCAGTAGTATCTGTGACCATACGAAAATCGTACTGGCGATGTCGCTGGTCAAAAGAAACCGGTAAATCCCGCCGCAAAAATGCACCCGGCGCATTCGGGTGTGCATCACTAATAATGGTTAGTTTAACCTGGTCCAACCGCTTCTTTTGCAGCTCTTTTTTATACCATTCGCTGGCGAGCCAAGGTTCTTCCTCAATGGCTTGCTGAAGTGCCCACTCCCGCAGGCCCAGCACCAGCCGACCTTCCGGAGGACAGGAGCGTCGCCCTAAGTACAGCGGGAAAACCGGATTTTGCAAAGCTACAGCCAGATTTTGCAGTAACTCTTCTTCGCCCTCTAATCCAACCAGAAATACTGCATCAGCCAAATAATAACGCGTTGTGACAAATGAGGCCGCTTTCTTTTTTTGCCGTGCAGTATGATAATCCCGCAATAATTTACCTGGCTGGTCAATACGCACTCCAAAGTAAAGCTCCTTCAGATCGTCCAGATTCTCTATGCGGCTGCGTCCCAGCGCTGCAGCCAACAAGCCAATCACTCCGCTTTTGGTTGGCTCTCTAGCGGTATCGCGGCTATCAAATTTACTGGCAACACCCCAGGACTGTAAGGGTGCTGCCAACCGTAGCAATAAAGTACTCATGCCTGTACCTCAGCCTCTTGCAATAGACTACGTACAACTTCCTCAGTCCTTGTTAAAAGTCCGGAAAACTCAATTGAATCGCCTAAACCAGCAAGCTCATCGTTGATAGCTGTCACAAAAACCATTTCAGGTTCAGCAAAAAATTTCTCATACACAGTTTGCGCATACTTTGCCAACATCTCAGTTGATTTTCTCTGGTAACCGCCTTCCCCTGCCTTTACAGGGGTCTCAAATGCGCCTACCAAATTGACAGGCTGGTCACGGCGGAAAGCGACCATCACTGCATATGGTGGAGTACCATTGGCAAACGTATTCTGTTTGCCGGTGGGCATGGAGCAGACAAAGGCACGGACAAATTCTTTAACGGCTTTTGTAGCAGCATTAGTATCACCGAGATTTTTGTTGAGGTCATGGGCAGCAACCGTTGCATAACGATAGAGGGTGGAAGAATTGAATTCGATGGTGCCAATCATGCCGGCGCCTGCCTGATCCTCTGGCGAGCGGTCGTCCATTGCCGTATAATAGTCGTATTCATTTTCTACCTTGTGAGTTGAAATTGCATGGGCCACCTGAGCGGAAGCATCAGTATTCAAGGCTGGATCATCAGCCACCATGCGGCCGAATAGTGAAATATCAACACCATTGCCTTCATTCAGTGCCTGCTGCACCTCTTTTTTCCCCGGAAGAGAATTCATGAGAGCCATCTGTGCCAAATTCTCTGCCTGCTTACTGCTCATAAAAAAGAGCGCTTTTGCTTCTGAATCTTTGGTTTTGACTCCTGCTTGATTAATGATCTTTTCGGCTAACGTCGTGGCCTCTTCCTTGCTGATATCATGCAAATTATGGATTTGATCCGCGACCTTTTCAACAATTTTTTTTGTGCGTTCACCTAATTCACTCTCATTGAAATACTCTTTAAACATCTCCCTCATAGCATGCTTCCAAGCTTGGGAGGAAACCCGGGCACGACGCACACCGCCGTATATAGCCGTCTTGGGGCTGCCGGTATCATCCCGATTGACACAGCTCGGCGGCAGGGACTGAATCACATGAATATCTACAAAGAGATTTTTCTTACCACTCATTACATAATTCCTCCATTTTCTTTCTCAGTATTCAGTTGTGTAACGCGATAATAATCCTCGCCCCAGCGCAGCCGAATTCGGTTCCTAATTTCTTCGAACTGATACCAATACATATCCACAGCAAAGCGAGGGTAATCCAGGGTAATATCCCCGCCCCTGAGCAGTTGAATCAGACCGCGGGCATGATGCGCAAATTCAGTGAACTCGTTAGCTGTTAGCACAGCATCAAAGCGCTGTTTGATGGCAGGCTCACGCTCCCTATCTTGTTTCACCAGGTATCCTACGGCAGCGCCCAGAGAATTGCCTGTGTTTTTGCCTTCGGTTTTTCCACCGGTGCTCATAGGATGGTCTTTCCCCTGCTGATGCAGTGCAAACAGCGTCAACGCTGTATAAATCGCCCACTCGGCGTAACTGGGCTCATAACCAGTGCTATAAAGTTCTTCCGGCATATCACCAAACAGAATTTCAAACAGTCCCGGCAATTCTCCCGGCTGCTTACCAATTCCCCTACGCAGCTTAGCCAACATAGCTCGGCTCCATGGGCCTTCCGTTAATAGGCGTTCGACTTTCTGCTGGGTTAGCCATTTGATTTGGTAGGCGTGATTTCCTTGTTTTTCTTCCATCTTCTCAACCTCCTTTCTCTATTGTACGTTTAACTATGGAACTGAATTTTACAAACGCGCCCGGCGCAGTGTAAAGCTTTTCTTTTGAGTCATTTTTACTTTTCACCCATCGGCCTATGATGCCTTTCTCTCCAGACTGATATGTCATCTCTTCCCCAAGTTGCAAAAGCACCTGTTTGACAGTATCTTTCCAAGTTCGTTCTGCTTCGTCCATATCCGATTGTGCGGGATCGATATCAGCGAGCCATCTGCGAAATGGCATATCCAAACGAAAATAGGCTTCAGCTTTCGCGGCACTGCTGATACCCTCTCCAGCTTTATGATGGGAACTGTCGCTGTCTCCGGAAGCCTTGGCCAAATCGGCAGCAAGGAAGAAAAGCTGCTTGACGCAGTCCTCAGTGATGGAAAGAAGTCTGGTAATCTGCATAACCCACACTTCCCCGAGTTTAGAAAGCATACTTGTATTTATGGAAAGAGAATCTTCAAACACATCCATAACAAAAAAATCTTTATCGCCATATTTCACGCTGGCTATCCGAAAAGTAATCATACTGCTAATGCAGCCTTGATCTTTCAGTATTGATAACCAACGAACTATTCCTGGTTTTTTGAGATCATCCCCATCCGCAAGGAAAGAAGGAAAATCTCTCCACAATTGTTTGGAGGGAACATGCCGCTTGGGAAGATATACATCTTCCTTTGCATCTTTCCTCCAAAGTGTCATTTGCTCAGTAGTCGCGTTTTCTTTTGGGAAAAAGTCCCCACCCAATAACCTGTATCCTACGACCCTGTTTCCCTCTCTTTGAAGAAGTAATCGGCGTGATTGCAGTGTAAGCACGGTAAGCTGATCCTGGGGGTGTACTATTTCTGCCCGTTCTTTAGTCCTTGGCTCATCAATTTCCCATATAGCATTACCATTGTCCCAGGGTTCGCCATTATCGTTGATTAAGACAAAATTTAACATAAGCGTTTCAAAAAGATTGGCACCAATTGCATAAATTAGACCGAGCTTTCCAAGCCATCCTGCTCCGGGAGAGGGCATATTCTGTCCACGAACCGAAGGTTTGTTTGATGTATCATCAAAGGCGTTTAAATATAGCAGCCACCTTGCTGCCTCCGCATATGATATTGAACGTTTTCCATTTCCAGTTCTAACTGGAAACAGCCTAACTTTGTTGCCACTCTCAGAAAGATTTCCTAATAGCTTCGCTGCAGTATAATTTGTCCCCTTGTCCAGCCCTGCCACCTGATAAAACGGCCGCTCCGGGTGAAATAGATAAAAGCGTTCTTCATAATGACACAAGCGTGTTTTTATTGGTTCAATTGGTAAACGCTTGAGCTCCCATAGACTTTGCCATCGCTCCAAGGCTTCCGAGGCATTTTCGATGGGTTTTCGGTTTCCCTGTACATCAGCTCTGGTGAAGGTCGCATATAGCGTTGCCAGTATCAGCCGCAGAAGTGCGATGTCCTGAGTTGGAAGTTCTCCTGCAAGACCACGGAATTCATGGGCACGTTCCAACACAGTCAACAAAGATACCTCTTCTGTTTCTCCTTCAAGGTTTAGTACTAAAATCCACGGTTCATACAGTAAGTTAAATGTTTTCTCCTGCATTCACATCCCCCTTTTCAATTATATTTGAAAGCATCCCATAGCACTGATCGTATTGCAAACGATACCCGCACAACTCTGCACTAAGCTGCTCATCAAGTACCAAGAATAATTCTCCTTTGACCCAGTGTGACTGCTGCCACGCGCGCAACTCATGCAGCGATATTTTCTCCAGTTCTGCAATGGTCTTGTCCAGATCCCAACATAGTTCACGTGGCAGTTGTATGCTGCATTCTGCCATCGCCCGTGCATGTTCCATATTCGGTGGTGTGTCGGTAGGAATTTTTACCCCTTTGAATTTGGCAAGCCAGGGCAACATATAGTATGCCTTATCGCGTCGCTGTACGACTAAAACTTCCAGCGAATTTTCTATATCACGTACAGTAGCCTCACCACGCTTACCGGATGGATCGTCTGTAATGCTTGTATCCAGCCAGCCGACCAGATCATCCAGTCTCTTATACGGATCAGAAATTTGGAAATCACGCGCCTTTGCTATTTTCTTAGCTATTCGCTGTTCATGCTTGCTTTTTGCATCCATATACTCCTCTTGTAATCCCGGCGGCATCGAGAATCCCTCGGGCCGATAGGTCTCCTGCACCAGGTGCGGAATGTCATCGGGTAGCTTTAATGGCAATGTCATATGTGGTTGAAGCAAAACCCATGTGTTCATTAAGAGATATTTACCATAGATAAGCTCAGCACCACGGTCGAAGCCTGAATCGCTTAAGCCAGTAATATAGCACTGGGCATCTTTTAATTTATTAGGTCGCATCCGTTCATTCTGCTCGTGTCTATGCAGACGGCCAATGCGTTGAATTAGTAAATCCATCGGGCAAATGTCGGTGATTAATACATCAAAATCCAGGTCGCAGCTTTGCTCGAAGATCTGTGTACCCACCACAATACAGCGCTTTGGGCGTCTCCCTTGGCGTTCGCCATCTGCACCCAGTCTTGCAAAGAGTTCTTTTTCTTTTTGCGCTCGATCCACAGCAAGGAAACGGGAATGTAAGAGCTGAACTTGTTCTCCACCAAAATGTTGGCTAAGAGCATGCGCTATTTTCTGAGCACGTTTTACAGTGTTAACAATAAGACCGGCACACCCGCCCTCGGAAAGTAAATCTTCCAGCTTCGATATAATTTCCTCATCAGTAGATAAAGTATCCAGCTTAACATTAAGCGAACGTTGTTTGCCAGTGACCTCTTTTTGGCGAACATCCTCAATATTGCTGCCGTCAGTATATGTAATAATCGGGTATTCCAAAGTAGTCGCCCATGCAGGCAACAGCGGAATTTCAGGTTTCTCTTTATCAAATATGGGATCGTAATCTGGCAAAGATGAGCGTTCTTTATTCAAGTAAGCTTCAATCAGCTGCTGGCGTTTTTCTCCGGGCAGGGTTGCAGAAAGAACAATCACCGGCACACCATATGCGCCCAACCAGTTCAATACCTTATATAGATATTGGCTCATATAGGCATCATAAGCATGGCACTCATCCAGAATCACTACTTTATTGGCAAGACCTAGGTGCCGCAACACCAAATGCTTTTGTTTAAGCCCGCCCATAAGCACCTGGTCAATAGTACCGATGACAAAGTCTGCTAGGATACCCTTTTTGCGGCCGGAAAACCATTCATGTACAATAACGGCATCATCACCGGTTTCTTCGTTTTCTTCACCTCCCACCCAAAAGTCGCCCATTTTTTCTATTCTCTTTGGGATTTTATTATACAATTCATTGAGATCCGCCTTGCCGTGTGCAAGCTTTACTGAGTGTGCAACACCGTAATCCAACCTTTCGATCCAACTGCAAAATCGTAAAAACAATCCATTAGCGCTGGCTTGAGTTGGTAAGGCAAAGAATACACCACTTTGTCCAGTTATGTTTGCCATTAGTTCCGCAGCTGCAAGTGCCGCTTCCGTTTTACCTTCGCCCATCGGCGCTTCTATTATTACAATGCCGGGATTTAATACCCCTTTAAGTAAATCCAAAACAGCAGTCTGTACCGGACGCGGAGCTATATTAAATCGATTTCTATAAAAATCACTCTCTTCGTAGGTGTTATCCGGACTCCAGCATTCAGGCAGGCATAGTTCCTTCCAGGCGGTCTCAGCCCGCTCAGCAGAATGCCTGACACTTTCAGATAGATTAATATAAGGAAAAAAAGTTTCATTACTTACTATCCAGTCCACCATAATGACCAGTCCACTGAGCAACACCTGGGCCGTGATGTCCGGTTGCCAGGACTGCGCTTCCTGCTCCGTTACATCGGCAAGCTTCAGCGCATATGCTAATAATTCTTGTTGCGTCTCATCCCAAGCATCCTGTCCCTTACCCCAGCCCAAGTCCTTCTTGTAACCTTCTCGAAGGAAATGCAAATTCTGAGAGCTTGGAGGTTGTCCATGGTGCCCGCCCAGAATCACCGCTAGTTTCCGGGAAAATCCATGCTTCTCTAAAATGAGCTGCGAAGCCCAATAGTGCCTCGCTACCCGAGGATGAATATTTTCTGTTAATGGCAGCCCTGCATCAGTTACTTGCTTACGCAACTGCTCATCAAACTCCAAATACCTCAGCTTCCCTTGAAAGGCCGGGGTCGCCTTCCCGAAATCGTGCGCTGCTGCAAGGAAAACAAAACATGATAAGGCTGAATCCTCCGAATCAAAATCACCTTCTCGCGCCATTTGCAGCCCATATGAAATTTTCCGTTTAGTACAAGCAGGGACCCAATGGTGCCACAATATTCGTGCAATTTCCGCAGCGTCTGACATATGTACTGATAGAGGAAGCCATTGCTCATCTACGTTGCCTTTGGGTTTCTTTGCCCAAAGGGTTTTTATCTGCCAGCTCAACATCTAAAGACCTCCACTAAAGTATGAAAGTTTATTTCTTTATTTAAAGTCCTTAATTTTCTTTCTTCTACTATCTTTCTATAATTAGTATATATTTCCTGTTTATCAGAGTTTATTTTCTAAAAAAATGGGTAGCAATGCTTCTGGCAGGAGGAGAAGGCAAAAGACTGGGATCCTAACTGGAGACACGGCGAAGCCGGGCCCTCCCTTTCGGAGAGAAATATCGTATTATCGATTTTACGCCGATTAATTGTCTATTTCGGAGGGCGCTAGAAAAATCTTACCGTAATTCCTCCTCCAGGGGAATATTGGAAGGTTTGCTGAGCCTTGGACTCGAGTTTTTTTGCGTGGACGGAATCGAATTTTATGGCCAGGGAAGCTTTTTAGAAGGCACTTACTGTTGTTTAGGTATTCGGCAGGCTGACAATAATAGCAGATGGAGGTTTGAGGTATAGATGAAGAAATTTGGGCTGGCAACTTTTGCCGGAGGCTGTTTTTGGTGCATGGTTTCCCCCTTTTTCGGATTGCCTGGCGTTGAAAAAATTGTCTCGGGATATACGGGCGGGCATCAGCAAAACCCGACCTATGAGCAGGTGTGTTCAAAGAAAACTGGCCACTGTGAGGCTGTACAGATAACCTTTGATCCTGAGAAAGTATCCTATGAAGAGCTGCTTGAGGTATACTGGCATCAAATTGATCCTACCGACCCCGAAGGGCAATTTATTGACCGGGGGGAGCCGTACCATACGGTCATTTTTTATCACAGCGAGGAACAAAAACAAAAGGCTGAGGCCTCAAAACAGGCGCTTGCCGAAAGCGGCAGGTTTAATAAACCCATTGTCACCAAAATTATCCCGGCGGGGGATTTTTATCCTGCTGAGGAGTACCACCAGGATTTTTATAATAAGAACCCCTCTCATTACCAACATTACCGGCACGGGTCGGGGAGGGACGATTTTGCCAAAAAACACTGGCGGGATGATGAGCATCGGGAACACGGAGGGGAAAAAGACGGGGATGAATTAAAGAAAAGACTGACGAAGCTGCAGTATGACGTTACGCAGAAAAGTGCTACAGAACCTCCTTTTGCGAACGAGTACTGGGACAATAATAAGGAAGGTATTTATGTAGATGTCGTGTCGGGCGAGGCCCTTTTCAGCTCTCTGGATAAATATGATTCCGGGTGCGGCTGGCCGAGCTTTACCAGGCCTCTTCGAACGGAAAATATCAAAGAAAAAACAGACTTGAGCTATAACATGCGGCGTACCGAGGTCAAAAGCAGGGGGGCGGATTCCCATTTAGGGCACGTATTTAACGACGGCCCGGCTCCCGGGGGTTTGCGCTATTGCATTAACTCTGCAGCCCTGCGATTCATACCTAAAGAAAACCTGGAAAAAGAAGGTTACGGCCGGTATGCCAAATTGTTTGAAAGAAGCAATTCTTAAATTGGCTGGAGATTCATCTCGAATGGTAAACCAAAATAAAAAATAAGGGTAATCCATATATTGATGTTTGTAATCTATTATGATGAAGTGATTTTCCCTACCGTTTTCCTTACCGTTTTCTTTAGTCCCGGCAACCATAATAGTGCATGAAGGCATTTAAGGATATATTGTCCAGGGGATAGCGCTTAATGGACATCGGTTGGGTTTTGTTGACCGAACCCCGGATATTTCCCGCAAACCCCAGTTCAAAACCAGCCCCGGCAGCAAGTTTAATAACCCGCTGGTTGACATTGCCACCGGGATAGGCGATACTAAATACCCCTTGCCCTGTAAGCTCTTCAAGGACTTTAGCCGATTTTCTAAAGTCCTCTAATACGTCTGGTGGAGATAATACAATGGCTGCGGGTTTTTCCTGTATTTTTCTATGCAGATTATAAGAGTGACTTTGGAACTGGATAAGGCCGGAACCAGCCATCTCTTTAATTTGCTGATCTGTTAATTTGGAAACCCATATGATCTCGTTCATGTGGTAATTTGGATCATGATGCTTACCGATTAGAAAAATCGTAGCGGGTATTCCTTTTTCAAGTAAGAAAGGATAAGCATAGTGGTAAATGCTTTCTCCCCCATCATCGAAGGTAAGCAGAAACGATTTTTCCTCTACCTTCTTTTCTCCCCGAAGCCAGGCTGCAAATTTATCTAAAGTCAGGGGTTGCCAGCCGTGGTCAAGCAGCAGGTCGATCTGGGTGTAAAAATCCTGTGGATCGATAACCGGCCATTCTGTTGAACCTCCGGGTGCGAGCTCATGGTAGAGCAATACCTCGACACGCACATCATTTGTGCTATCGTTTTTGTATTCGTCGGTAAACACATCTTTCAAATCTGCCTGGATTAATTTTTTAGATTTTTGAGTATGAGTATATAGTACCTGCCAGATACCATCTTCTCTCTGGACTAATACCGCCATATGGGTTTCGTTGCCCTCGGAGTCTATAAACCTTACATCTGCTGTGCCATCAGTATTATAATCCGTTACGGCCTTTCCCAATGGTTCATCAATGTTTGGCTCGAGTTCTAGAAATGCAACTGTTTCCGGATCCGCCCGCCAGGGCTGGTGCCCTCCCAGCTTCCACTCCAAAGACTGGGGTTCAAGCTCACCGCCTGTTATTTTCCATCCTTCGGCAGTCTCACTTACGGTAAAGAACCCCGCGTAGTAAAATTGGCCCACGCGGGGAGGGTCCTCTACAACTTCAAGATGCCTGGTTTCTACAAAAAAACGCTTTTGGCCGCCTTCTTCCCCGGCAAAGAGAAGTTTTAACAGCTCTACATTGGCGGTACCCTCCCATGAGTTTAAGAATTCACTGTAGCTATTTTTATCCTGCCATTCCCTGCTCCAGTACCCGTAAGCTGACGGGTACGGTTCCAGGCCCATTCCTATAGTGCCCCCGGCAGCGTTCATTTGTTTCATAGTAAGGTTAGCAGCCACACTTAGGGCGTCGAAATATGCCTGCAGAGCCATCTCCGGCGTGGTGATTTTCTCCGGTACCAGCGGATAGTACCTTCTTTGTACTGATTCATCCCCGGTTAACCTCCCTTGAAATTTGTCCGCTACGTTCTGGAACACTGCCGACAAGGTGTTCTCTGCTCCTGACTCCTTAGTGATGGTAACAGTACGGTTCGGTTCGTCCCATTTAACATCGGCTCCGAGTGACTGAGCTAGCCAGGTTGCCGGAACCATGACCGTCCCGTTAATTATTTTCAGTGGAACGTCCGGTATAAGCTCTTTATCGTTGACAATTATTTTTAGGGAAGTATCTGAAAAAGCTATGCTCATGTTCGCTATTACAAGCAGAACAACCGCAATGGTACTGACAAGCCATTTCTTCTTCATTTTGATTGAAAACCTCCAGGATTTTTTCATTATAAGCCCAGGGCTATAACCTCTACCTGGGAATAACCTGCTGTTTAACCCCAACCATGTCCGCCAGTTCTTATTTTTTATTGACATCTTCTTTGAGAAGTTGATATAAAACCGAAACGGCGGGTACGCTGATCAGCATACCGAGTACGCCCATTAACCCGCCGCCAATAATGATGGCAATCAATACCCATAACGGGGGCAATCCTATGGAATGGCCGACGACTCTGGGATATATGATGTTTCCCTCAAACTGCTGGAGTAAAACGATGAAGACAATAAACCATAATACTTGCAGCGGTTCTGCCATCAGCAGAATAAATATGGCAGGAATCGCACCTATAATGGGGCCGACGACAGGTATTAGACTCGTCACCGCGACGATTACACTGATTAAAAGGGGATAATGGAAACCAATTATCAACATACCGATAAAGCACAACACCCCTAAAATCAGTGCCTCCGTTAATTGGCCCAATACAAAGCTGCTAAATGTCTTATTTGATATATTCAGTACATACCTTGTTTTACAAAGTATTTTCGGCGGCAAATACGCAGTCATTATTTTTGAAAACTGCCTTTTGATTCTCTCCTTATCAGCCAGTATATATACCGATAAGATCAAGCCTAACAGAATATTTACAACTGAGATAACAGCATTTGTTGTAAAGTTAAGCAGAAGGGGGAAAGTCCCCGGTAAAAACTCCGAACTTAACGCAGCCAAATCATGTAAAAAAACATCGATCGCCGTTAAATCAAATCTATCAAAATTTAAAAAGTTAGCTATATCGCTCGCTAATGAATTGAGCTGCTCGCCATATAGCCCCAGATTGCCGTAGAACATATTTACGCTGGATGAAAGCTGAGGGATTAAGATGGCGAAGATCCCGGTTATTGTGCCTAACAGTAGCAAATATACAGTTAGAAGCGATGTTATTATCGCCGGCTTATTGTTTTTCTTACACATAAAGCCATATCTCTTTTTAAAAAACTCAAAAGGCCTGTTTAAAATAAAAGCTAAGGCCATGCCTATAAATAATGGGCTTAAGATCGAAAATAGTTTAGAAATAAAGGAAAAAACTAAATCAATTTTTACGATACCAACAATGAGCAATATGCTGTAGAATATTAACAAAAAATAGCTTTTGAATAATTTCTTGTCCATCTTACACTTCCCTTTAAGCATAGTTCGATTGGAAATTGAACACCCTCAAGGATACAAGGGGATTAGCCACTATCCCCTTGTCCTTGTCCTTGTTTTTCTTTTTTACGCCGCTTTACAGACTCGGTCAACA
>CAZQXY010000007.1:0-12383 GCA_964597455.1 uncultured Desulfovibrionaceae bacterium | reverse complement strand
CCTTGTCCTTGTCCTTGTTTTTCTTTTTTACGCCGCTTTACAGACTCGGTCAACAGGTATTCGATCTGTCCGTTGATCGATCGAAAATCATCGGCTGCCCAGGCTGCCAGCTCCCGCCAAAGGGGAGATGACAGCCGGAGTAAAAGTTGTTTTTTACCCTTTTCTTTGTTCGTCATCTATCTTCGTCCCTTGATCGCCTCTTTTTTGGTTTTTAGTACAGTGAGCCACTGTTAACAATCGGCTGGGCATCCCGATTTCCACAGAGCACAACGAGCAGATTGCTGACCATAGCCGCTTTGCGCTCCTCATCCAGCTGCACGATGTCGTTTTCGTTCAACTTGTTAAGAGCCATCTCCACCATTCCGACAGCCCCCTCCACTATCATCTGCCTGGCGTCAATGATTGCGGAAGCCTGCTGTCTTTGGAGCATAGCGGAGGCGATTTCCGGTGCGTAAGCCAGATGAGTGATTCTTGCTTCCAAGATTTTCAGACCGGCGATCTCTACCTTCAACTGGATTTCTTCTTTTAGTTTCTCTGCGATCTCCATACTGCTGCCGCGCAAAGTTTTTTCGTTATTATCGTCACCTAATAAGTCATAAGGATAAA
Source organism: uncultured Desulfovibrionaceae bacterium (assembly GCA_964597455.1). GTDB lineage: Bacteria > Bacillota > Dethiobacteria > DTU022 > UBA8154 > DUQX01. Next base: position 11,777 of record CAZQXY010000007.1, on the reverse strand, counting down.
GCCGGGTAATGTCGCGGAGCGCGGAGTCACATTGGATGGAAAGAAACTCCGTATAGTTATTGACATTAAAGACCGCTTTTGCCGTGTTCACAACTTTCCATATAACAACGATTCCGATGATGATCGGGTTTCCCAGTTGATCATTGATTTTTTGTTTGTCATTATTCAAGGTCATGGCTTTCAGGGAAATTTTTTTATTTGCCAGGCGTAAATTCGTTGCTGCAGCCGTATTTTTAAGAGACGTGCTCTGCTCTGCTGATAACTTGCCGGTAGATGTGGTCGTAGCGGCGGGATTGATGGCAGCGGCAAAAGGATTGACAAAGAAAAATCCTTCCCCCTTAAGTGTGCCGTAATATTTGCCAAAGAGGGTCAGCACCAATGCCTCGTTGGGTTTCAGTATCTTCAACCCCACGAACAAAAGCGGGCCGATGAAAAAAAGATACAAAGCACTCACAATGATTAAAGTAACTCCCAAGACAAGGTTTGTGCCATTTTCGGTAAAGATGATACCGTAAATTAATCCGACAAGGGCAGCGATCATCACTGCAATGTTCAACAGGAGCATTACCATTCCGCTTTTGGTTTTCGGCTCAATTTCTTGATCATGCAGTTGCTTTACATTTGAAATGTACATCTCGGACATTTTAAAACTCCTTCCTTTCATGAGCTGTTAATTGATATCATTTTGATATCAATTACATATTATTCTAATATAAAGAAAATGTCAATACTCTGTTGACATAAGAAAAAAAGAATCGTTGAGGCTTCTAGTTTTGAAGGAACAACGATTCTTTCAATATAAACAACGGGCTATAAACAACAGGCTGCAGAATCAGCCACAAAAAAAGCCAGATTCCCTGGGGATATTTTTCCAGCAAGGACATTCCTATGTACATAAGCCATGCAACAGCGGAAAGTGCAATTAAAGAGCTTTTCCCTGTAACTTTGTCTATTTGTCCGGCTGCATTATAATGTCCGGGTATTTCATCCGGGATGTTGTCCCATGTAATGGTCAGGTATAGTAATATTCCAATCAGGCAAAGTAAACAGCATATTTCAATTATAATATCATACTTGATTTTGGGTATTTTTATTTCTATCAGTAAGTACCTCCTGACTTATCTAACTCTTTTTAAAAGATAGCACCAACCCATAAATCCTGGTTCCACCGTACTCTTCCAAAGGTGTAGCCTGGGAGAATAGCATGGGGACGGTTCTCAAAGGGTTCAATCGGAAGTTTTGCCGGGAAGCATGGGGACGGTTCTCTGCTTCCTTTTGGTTCACCTTTTCGGGAAGCATGGGGACGGTTCTCTGCTTCCTTTTGGTTCACCTTTTCTGACTTTTATAATAATTAGGAATGTGTTTATGGAGATGTGGTGCCGGCTCCTTTTCAGGTCTCTGGATAAATATAATTCCTGGTGCGGCTGGAAAAACAGCACAAATAAAGAAATAAAGTAATTAATCCAGTGTTCTCTGTGATAAATACCTTGTGATAAATACGTAAGGTAATGTATAATAAAGGAAAAACGATTTGGAGGGAAACTAATGGATTATAATATTGAACTTACCGAGCAACCGTCACAGCCTGTATTATCGATACATATCAAGACAGCGGTTGATAACCTGCCGCGGGAGCTGGGTAAAGCATACGGGGCAGTTATTCAGTATTTAAATGAAATTGGCCAGAGTCCGCTTGATACTGTCTTTACAGCTTACTATAACATGGATATGGACAACCTTGAGATAGAGGCCGGTTTTCCCGTTAGCGAACCACTCCCCGGAAAAGGCGAGATCAAAGCTGGCGAAATCCCCGGCGGCAAACAGTTGTCCTGTTTGTACAAGGGGCCGTATAAAGACTGTGATAAAGCTTACAACGCCATGATGAAATGTGTAGAAGAGAACGGGTATATGCCGACGGGAGTATCATACGAGTTTTATTTCAATTCCCCGGATGAAGTACCAGAAAGCGAACTCCTAACCAAGATCATGTTTCCCCTAAAAGGGTAGGCTTGCCTAATTGCATTTCTTTTTGTTTAACATGGCGGTGAAAGGGGAAGAGACTGTGAAAAAGATCGATACTTCTACCAGGATCTATATCGGACTCGTCATAACCTACGCCTTACTGGCAGCGGTCAATATTTTTTTGCCCCAGGGCTCTTTTTTACCTCTTCCCGAAGAAGAACTTGTGGCTTCTGCTGAGGTGCTTGCCCTGATTAACATTGCGGTTGTGCTTATTCTTTATGGAGGTTTGGGGTTTTTGGGGATAAAACTGTCAAAAAATCTCGGCATCCCCGACCTTTGGGATCCGGAGGTTACCAACAGGCAGAGATTCTTGCTTCCGGCGCTTGTTGGAGCTGGTTTGGGAGTTTTTTTTATCTTCGCGGATTTGATTTTCAGCCGGCTCCATGGGCTTGGAGCACTTCCTCACCCGCCTTTCCCCACATCGCTAGTTGCCTCGGCTTCAGCCGCTATTGGGGAAGAAATTATCTTTCGCTTGTTTTTTATCTCCTTCTGGGTTTGGCTAATCTCACATATTATCTTAAAAAAGAAATGGCAAAACCAGTTCTTTTGGGTTATTACCATAATTTCAGCCCTCCTGTTCGCACTGGGGCACTTGCCTTCGGTCATGATTTTATTTGGGCTGGAGGAAATAGGGGAACTTCCAATGCCTTTTTTACTTGAAATAATCATCCTGAATGGCGCGCTTTCAGTTTTTGCAGCGTATTATTTTCGGAAATATGGTTTTTTAGCTCCTGTGGGCATACATTTTTGGGCGGATGTCGTCTGGCACGGAATATGGGATTATTTTAATCCGGGCGGAAAACGATGTAGTTGCTACAGCCGGATCATCCTACCTATGATGTACCCTTCAGTCTGGCCGAGAAGACTAAAATCATAGGTAGGATTCGTTAATTATAAACATTAATCACTAACTCTGTCTATGAACCTTAAGTATTTTGATTTTTATAGTGCAGTCCCTTTTTTTGGCACAAATAATCCGGTCATATCTACTCCTTCGTGCTTTAGCAGCTTTACCTTTTTTTCAATCCCACCTGCATAACCAGTCAGACTTCCGTTGGTGCCTACCACACGATGGCAAGGTATAATGATTGATATCGGATTGTGCCCGACTGCACCACCTACAGCTTGCGCAGACATCCTATCCTTTCCCATACGTTTTGCAACTTCTTTCGCAATGTTGCCGTATGTTGTCAGCTCACTATACGGTATTTCAGTAAGAATCTTCCACACCTGCTGTTTAAACTCGCCACCTATCGGAGCAAGAGGCAGCCTGGATAATTTCGGTTTCTGACCAGCAAAATAATCATCCAACCATGCTATACCTTCTTGAAATATTGGAATGTCATCTTTTTCAGTGATATCTTTTGGCATTGTGTTTCCAATATATTTCTGCTCGCCAATCCACAGACCAATAATGTTATTTTCATCACATGCAAGCAATATATCCCCCACCGGGGATTTGTAATGGTTCAAGTAGTACATCTTTTCCTCCTTCCTGAAGAAAGCCCTGAAGGAAGCACAAGGAAGCATGGGGACGGTTCCCTGCTTCCTTTTGATTCACCCTTTTCGGACTTTTTCAGGCTTTAAAAATTAGGTTTGGGGATATTCCCATAATCCTTGCCGCCTGCCTTTGAGATATACCCTTAATTCCTTTAACCTTTCTTATCAATTCATCTCTTTTGGCCTTTGGAAAGCTCTTTATCTGGGCTAATTGGACTTTTCCTATCGTATTTATTATTTTTTCCCTTGCTTCTGTATCTGATAGTAGAACTTCCTTCTCTACTATTTGATCCAGACACTCATCATCATTTACTTGTTCATTAAATTCTTTAAATGCTGCAACGGCAATATCTCTATCACCTGCAAACATCTTCAAAACAAAATTACTGTCCAGCAATCCCGGCGGATTTATTGTTTTGCCATAGTAACCTATGCAACTGCTCCATTCCCAGTCATGGACTCTCTTCACTAAATTCGCCTTTACCGGGTTTTGGTGTATATACCTGATGACAGTTAAAATATATTCATCTGTTTCGACTTTTTCACTTTGAAATCTATCCTGAAAAAGATGTCCGGTTGTTTTATATTTACGGTTATAGTACCAAACAAAACTTACTCCAATACGTTTCATGGTAATTGATATTTCTTCTTTGCCCTCACTTAATAGAAGGTGTATATGGTTATCCATAAGGCACCAGCCATATACTTTCATATCTACCTTTGTCATATATCTTTTCAGGGTTTCTAAAAATCTTAACCTGTCTTCTTCGTCATGAAATATTTCTTGCCTATTGGCACCCCTAATCATTATATGATATATTCCACTCTCACTCTTTTCTCTTGGTGCCCGGGGCATATCTATCACCACCAAACAGTTTTCTATATTTTAGCATACAAATATTAAAAAAGGAAGCACAGAACCGTCCCTATGCTTCCCTAGAACCGTCCCTGTGCTTCCTCTATGCTTCCCCGCTTCAAAGGAAGTGAATTTTACCTTCTTTTTACGTAATAATCTTCAGGATTTCAGGCCCCATCCTATCGGGAACACCAGGAATTTCTTTTGGGTACCCGATGATGACCGGTGCCACAATCCGGTCGCTCTCGGGCAGACCGATAAGATCCAGCAACTCCCTATCATTGATAGACCTGCCCAGGCCGATCCAGCAAGTTGCCAACCCCTTAGCACACGCTGAAAACATGAAATAAGACGCCGCAAGCGCACAGTCTTCCTCAATCGTACGTAGCTTTTTCGGACCTGCAATAAATACTAAGCACGGGGCATTATAGAAAACGTTGAAATGCTTATCACGCAGCATAGCCTCGTATTTGCTGCTCATAGAACCGGGTTCCCGCTCGATTTTATCCAGAAGATTACGTTTACACTCGTCTGAAATCCTGCTGATGACATCCCTGTTTGTAACGATAATAAAGTGCCACGGCTGCAAGTTGGAAGAGCTTGGCGCAAGGCAACTCTCGTTGATGATTTGTATTACGATCTCCAACGGTACTTCTTTGTCCTCATAGTCTCTGACCGATCTCCTTTTTTTTAGAAGCTGCGAATAATCCACCTTGAATCGCTCCTTTCTGCCAACAGTGAATAATTCAAGCCTGACCCCGCTGTTTGGCCTGGAAGACCAGGCTTTCGATAAATTCCTCGCGGTTGGAATTATCGTTACCATCATAGTAGATGGAGATCATCGGCAGGTCTAAATCCCTGCGCATCGCCCCCATCTGAGCCTCCACTACGGAACCGGGCATGCAAGTAAACGGTGCGACAAAGACTACCCCGGCAACTCCATTATGATCCGCAAGGGCGCAGGTCCTGCCGATAGCCATCGGAGGCTCTCCGCCGTAATGTTTGGAGACATATTTTTGGGCATGGTTCCTGATCTCCTCGGGGGAGGGCTCTTCCAGGCCGCCCAGATACTCGCTGACTATCGATTCCAGCCGTTTTTCATCTCTGAGGGCCAGCCGGTTAACGAAACTATATCCCGTTTTCATCAGGAAATTTAGGAGGTTTTTCTTCGTCCTGAAGGCCGCACTCGCCTCCTGATAATTGATATACACCGTGTAGGTAAAAAGCTCCGAGGCAGGTGCCAGTGATACTTCACCACCTTCACGCTCAATTTTCCTGATTATTTCCCGGTTGCACCGGTCATCCAGGCGGACGTAAAACTCCCCGCCGACAATAATCAGAGGCCTTTTCCCGCCGGAACGGGGCACCCTGGAAAACGCTTCCATCGCCTCGCGCAGCAGTTCTTCCAGGGGACGTAAATGCTTCACGCTTAACAGATGTGTAAGGTTAATCCGCAAACCCTCCAGTACTCGGCAGAGCTTCCCGGAATACTTTTCAAAGAGGGCATCGCTGGTCCCTTCCTCCAGCTCGTACGGCCTGGTCGCATACAGCATTTTGTAAAGAGCATCCATGGCTACTGTCCCATCAAAAACCCCGAGGATAAAACCTATACCGAATCTCTTAATTGCATCTTCTGCTTTAACGGAGCAGATTCTGCACTCACCAAAACCCGCTTTGTTTATAATCAAAGATTGTGTGGGCGCATAAAGACCATAGCGGCAGGGACCGCATGCCCACCCCTGGAAAAATACCGTTTCATCCAAATTGAGGGAATTTCCGTTAGTATAGAGGTAATCCAAAAAATCCTGTACGTTTTGAATCAGGGGCAGGCACTCATCGCCGTTAACAAATCGCCGTGCCAGAGTCAGGTCCTTATCCTTACTGCGGGGCAAGATCTCCGCATCAACACCATAATTTTTAAACATCGCCTCAAAGACCCTGGCGTGATGGGTTGGTTCAGGTATAAGGATCTTTTTCCAGTCGCGATCGGAAATCTTTTGTGTCTGGGCAGAATAAAAAACAGACTTAACCGGCTCCTTTTGCGAGCGACAGGTGTTTTTGAAAGCCTCCAACCTGGTGATCATACCTGCAGGAGCCGTGTGTTCGTCCAGTGTAAGCCGCAGATACCCGGTGAGGTTGCTTAGGTAATGACGAAGCATGGCGTTGGGGCCGCATTTGAAAGGATCCTGGAGGACAATATGTAAAAGCGGAAGACCCGTTTTTTCTGTCCTTTCATTTAAAAAATTTATAAAGAAAACCGTTGAAAGCATCTTTTGCAGTTGTATGGGGTACATGTTATCCATATGTGTAAGCAGTTCGGTAAGGTGGTTGCTGAACTCTATCCTCTCGTTATCCAACACAGGATCATTTATTTTGCCCTCATACCATCCCCGCAGATATTCAAGGATAAACTCCTGGGGAACAGCCGGCAAGTCCCTCTGCAGGGCATAGTGCAGCGATCCCTTGGAAACAAAGTCATCGTAAATGGTATATGACCTGCCCAGGAAGATTGCCGTTACCATATCTTTATTTGCTTTAATCTCTTCCATAACCCGCCGGCTTTCCCGCATTATCGAACGCTGATAACCTTCCTGCGTCCGGTAACCAGCCTCAAGAGCATTGTCAAAGATATTTCCCTGATAATTTATGCCCAGTATTTTCCTGGCAATCGGTTCCAGCTGGGATTTAATCATTTGTCTCCCTTCGCGATAATTTAACTGCGCATAGAGCAGTTTCTCTTTTTTTATCTGCAGGGAATTGGCAACAGTCCCACTTATGGTCTGTATGAGAGGACAGGCAAAGGCACGGGGCCAATTTTCCGCCCAGGGAAGAGGCTCCATCGTCACAACCTCGGGAACAAAAATGTATTCCAGCTCCATCTCGTCGAGTTCCTGATAATGCCCGATTAGCACCTCAATCGGATAACACATTTCCGATTTAAGCATTCTTTTCCCTTTTTCCAGGGTATCCTCAGAAGTGGGAGACGAGAGAACAACACGGGCCCCCAGTTCTCTGAAGAAAGCGGCCCAGAAAGGATAAAGGTCAAAAAACAGCCCGCTGCGGGCAAGGCCCACCCGTGGCCCGCCCTCCTTCAAAGGATCGCCGGCGGCCTGGTAAAACAGATCGTTTCTGAGGGCAATATAATCGGGCAGATCGTTTGCCCTTGATTTTTTCTCCAATCCGGAATAGCGGCCGCAACGGTCGCCATAAATAAAGCTGCTGCCATCCGAAAATTTAATTACATCCAGCGTGCAGTTGTGTTCAAATTCGCATACCGCCTTGCACTTGCGTTTTTCAACTGTAAAAGTATGTAAATTTTGCAGGCTGCGGAATGAGTACTGCCCCTCCTGTCCCGACTCATGGAACATCCTGGCGATCAGGGCGCTCCCCAGGGCACCGGTAAGCTCCGGATAAGGGGGGACGGTTATTTCGCTGCCGCACTCGGCCGCAAAGGCGCTGGCCAGAGCGTGGTTCTTCGCCGTTGCCCCGGTGAAGATGATTTTCCCCTCAAGGGGCCTGTTTTCTGCTGTTTTGTTAATATAATTACGAGCTGAGGAGTAAGCCAGGCTGGCCAGCTGGGATGAAAGGGGCAGGCCGCGGGAAGCCGCAGTAACGAGGCTGGTCTGGGAAAGTAGCGTACAGGTATCACCGAGATCTATGGCATACTCCGCTTCAAAGGATTCCCTGGAAAACTCCTCTTCTATCTTCACTCCCAAAAGTCCGGCAAGGTTTTCCAAAAAGGTCCCGGTACCGGCAGCGCAGACGGGATTCATATTATAATCATAAAGGACGCCGTTTTTCAACTGCAGGAACTTGGAGTCCTCCCCGCCGATCTCTATGATGGAGAAGGTCCCCTCCCCGCCGCAGAGGTACTTTACCCCTTCGGCCTGGCAGGTTATCTCGTCCACAGCGTACTCCGCGTTCAAGATCTTCTGGGAAAGAAACCTCCCCGACCCCGTAGTACAGGCTTTAATCGGCGTCTCTCCCAGCAAATCCCCATATTTTGATTCAACTTCTTTCATTAATTCCAGAACCTGCAGCGCCGGCCGCCCGGCAGTAGGGAGGTATATTCCTCCGATGAAATTCCCCCTGTTATCCAGAAGCACACACTTGGTTGATACCGAACCGCAATCAACCCCAAGATATACGTTGGAGAGATCAAAAGATTTCTGCCCGGGAGGCAGTTCCATATAATGAACCCGCTCTCCGTTAAGGGGAGGCAGGGGGTTTTCCGGAACATATCTCCGGCTTAAAAGCCCTTCAACATTAAAATCATTCATCTGCAGCCTGGCCTGTCCTTTAGCTGCACCCAGAGCATTTATGTATTCATGACCTTCCGGAACTATCACATCGACAGAACGCGCGGCGCAGTATTCCCTGATGTATTTCATCACCGCACCGTTATTGGCAAATCCCCCGACGGCGATTAAAGTTCCAGGGCCGTTAATCCTGTTCTGTGCAACTCCGCTGAGCACCATATCCGCCAGTGCTTTGGCCATTCCGGATGATACGGCTGCTTGCGTGGCACCCTCATTTATGGCATGGGTCATATCCGATTTGGCAAAAACGGCACAGCGGCCGGAAATTTTAACCGCTGAATCGGTACCCAGCGCTATTTCAGCCAGTTCACGATCGTTATAACCCATTCTGGTGGCCTGCTGGTACCAGAAGGCCCCGCTTCCGGCAGCACACTGGCCGTTGCGGTTGAAAAAATGGACAACCCCGCCTGGCCCGAGTTCCAGGTAGTACATATTTTCATGCCCCAGGGATAAAACGGCGTAATTATCCAGCTCCGGGAAATGGAGCCCCCCCTGCAGGGCTTCTATCTCCAGCAGGGGTTTGATACCGGCTTCCCTGCCCAGGAGGTAGGCGTTGGCACCTGTTAAACCACAGGAAACCAGCTTTTCTTCCCTGCCTTCTAAAAGATATTGCAGGCATTTCAGGGAGGCCTCCACGGGGTTACCTGCTGTTGGTATTGTAACCTTTTTCACCCGGTCCCCTTCAATCAGCACTCCTTTGATAGCAAAAGTGCCCAGGTCCAGACCCAATTCGGGCAATCCATCAACTTTATCTGCTATCACTCGATCACCTCATTATCACATACAATTAGCCATCCTAGCTTTCTTTATACCTTCAATGGGTAAAAGTGTCAAGCCAGATAAAGGGCAACCTGGTTAGAATTCCTAATACAGGAGGGAATTAGCAGAAAAGTATCGCAGGTTTTAGACTTTTCTTCCTTTATGCCGATGTTTTTGTGATAATAAAAGGAGAGCGCAGGGAATAATAAAGATCAGCGAGGCGATCTGGGCTTGTGATAACCCCCATAAGACTGCCGGGCTGACACGGAAAAATTCAACGAGAAAACGGGAAATCCCGTAAAAAATGATGAAATAAAGGAATATATAGCCATGATAATATTTATATTTTTTCAGGTAACGAAGTATAAAAAAGATTATCAGGGCCGCAATCGAGGCATATAGCTGGGTGGGATGCCGCGGGTAGCCATCAATAACCGGGAAGACCACACCCCAGGGCAGATCGGTTATATGCCCGTAACAGCACCCGTTTAAAAAACAACCGATGCGGGTAATAGCGTAACCGAGGATGATGAAGGGTGATAAATAATCCACATACTTTAAAAAAGAAGCCTTTCTATAGTAGCTGTAAAAAACCCCTCCCAGCAGAGCGAGAATTAAACCACCGTAAAAAGTAAGCCCCCCCTCCCTGAAGGCAAAGATTTTCCACCAGGGCTCACCAATATATAATTCACGGTTAAGAAAAACATAAGTTAGACGGGAACCCAGAAGAGAGAGTATAATGCTCATGATAAAAACTTCAAAAAGATAGTCTTGATTTATACGCTCGGCTTCCGCCTCTTTCAGTGACCAGATTATCGCCACAGAAAAAGCCAAAGAAAGCATCGCCCCGTAGGAGTAAATGGCAAAACCGCTTATTTCAAATAATACCGGACGCAATAAAAACCCCCCTCAATATAAGTTGTGGTGGTGCAGGCAGGTGTACGCTCCGAGTTCCGCTCAGAAAGTTCTTCGGTTCAGCTCCGGCCTACGACGGCCTCCCCGGCCAAATTCCCGCCCATGGTTGATCATCGTTCGGCGGCGGCTTTCTGGGCAAGCAGATCGCAGCGATTATTGTACTCGTTATCGCTGTGCCCCTTTACTTTAATCCACTGCACTCTGTGATAGCGGCTGAGTTTTAACAGTTCCCGCCAGAGGTCCTGATTTTCGACCGGCTCCCTGGCAGCTGTTTTCCATCCGTTGTGCTGCCATTTATCCAACCAGCCCTGTTTGAAGGCATTGATTAAATAAGCGCTGTCGGAAAAGAGCTCCGCTTCACAGGGTTCTTTCAGCGCTTTCAGCCCCTCAATAGCCGCTTTAAGCTCCATTCTCTGGTTGGTTGTATGCCTCTCGCCGCCGTATATTTCTTTTTCATGCTGATTATGGAATAATAAAGCCGCCCAACCCCCGGGGCCGGGGTTGCCCTTGCAGGCACCATCGGTATAAATGCTCACTTTCTTCATTTTAGTCTATCAGTCCTTCTCAGCTGAGGGAGGGCTCTGAGCTTCCTTAATTACGCGGGCAATTTCACTGGCCGCGAGCGTAATATCATCCGCCGCCACAATAGCAGAGATAACTGCAGCTCCCGCAGCTCCCGCCTGAATAACCTGCCCCGCATTATGCAAATTAATCCCACCGATACCCACCACGGGGATATCAACCCCACGGCAAATTTCCGCAAGTGCCTGCAGGCCAACCGGTTCCCCCGCATCAGCTTTGGTTGCCGTTGCAAAAACGGCCCCCGCGCCCAGGTAAGAAGCCCCCATAGCCTGCGCCTCACGCGCCTGCCGGGGATTATCTACCGATACACCGAGGATCATCTCCGAAGGCACGATGCGGCGCGCAGCCGCAACCGGCAAGTCGTCCTGCCCCAGATGAACGCCGTCCGCACCCACAGCAAGAGCGATATCCAGGCGATCATTGATGATCAAGACAGCATCTTTCTCCCTGGTAATCGCCCTCAGTTCACAGGCAAGCAAATAAAGCTCCCTGGAGGAGGCATCTTTCTCGCGCAGTTGGATGCAAGTTGCCCCGCCGTCTATGGCTTTCCTGATCACATCAGCGTGAGAGCGGCCGCGTGAAAGCAAACGATCGGTTATTACATAAAGCCCCAGGTAATCGGGCGATCCTGGCCCAATCCTCATAGTCCTCACCCTTGACCTTATCTTTATCTTATCTTTATCTTATTTCTATTCTGGCCCGGTTTGAGAATTCCTGCGCGTTCAGGTGAAAAAGTGTATCCAGCAGCCTCACTTTATATTCTGCCGGGCCGGTTATCCCTTTTTCAGCAGCTATTTCACCGGCCACGCCCATGGCGGCCAGGG
>CAZQXY010000006.1:0-28968 GCA_964597455.1 uncultured Desulfovibrionaceae bacterium | reverse complement strand
TCAGCGGAACATCCTCCGCCGGTATTTCCACCCCCAGATCGCCGCGCGCAATCATGATACCGTCGGCCGCCCTGAGGATTCCTGTAAAGTTCTCCACCCCTTTATAGTTTTCAATTTTAGCGATAATTCTTGTTATCACCCTATTTTCTTCCGCCAGTCGCCTGATGGCGATAATATCCTCTGCAGAGCGGACAAAAGAGGCGGCAATAAAGTCAACATTTTGCGCGAAAGCAAATTCGATATCCCGCTTATCATCTTGTGAAAGAAAGGGTATATTCAACGAAACACCGGGCAAATTAATACCTTTCCGGGAGGAAAGTTTTCCCCCGTGGATAACCTCCGTCTCTATCTCCCCGGGGAATACCTTCTCCGCCCTCAGTTCGATTAGGCCATCGTCTATTAATATTCGGTCTCCCGGCCGTACATCGCCCGGCAGATCTTGGTAATTAATACTTACCCTGCGGCTGTCGCCCTCCAGATCTTCCGTTGTTAAAGTAAATTTTTTTCCTTCCTGCAGTTCAATTTCTTCCTCCGCAAAGGTTTTAATCCTGATCTCGGGACCGCGTGTATCCGCCAGGATGGCAATCCTTCTGCCCAACTGTTTGCCAGCCTCGCGTACTTTTGCAATTCTGCCGGTGTGCTCATGGAGATTTCCATGCGAAAAATTTAACCTGGCTACATCCATACCGCCCCGGATAAGTTTTTTTATCGTTGGCAGATCTTCCGATGCCGGGCCAATCGTACAGACGATCTTTGTCCTCCTCATTGCAATAACCTCCTGCTATTTGTAAAGCCTCCCGCTATATTGCCAGTATTCCCGCTAAATGATAATCATCACGGGATAACTTCTTTTTCTTGGAATGCAATTCATCATAAGTTACAGAATCTATACAACCGTTACGGCAGACAACCGCCCGGCCACCATTTCCTTCCAATAACAAATCAATAGCCTTCGCTCCCATACGGCTGGCCAAAATGCGGTCAAAAGCCGTGGGAGTTCCGCCCCGCTGGAGGTGCCCCAGGATAGTCACGCGCACATCCATCCGGGTAATCTTTTTAATCTCCTCACCAACAAGGAGACCTCCCCCGGCCCCTTCGGCAACCAGAATAACACTGTGCAATTTGCCCCTTTTTTTCCCCCGCAGGAGGCGGCCGCAAACCTCTTCAACGTCAATTGGATCTTCAGGAACAATAATTGATTCAGCTCCCCCGGCCAGCCCGGCAAAAAGCGCCAATTGGCCGGAACTGCGGCCCATAACTTCAATGACAAAGATTCTTTCGTGTGAGGTGGCTGTATCCCTTACCTTGTTGATCGCATCGGTAACGGTATTTACAGCCGTATCGAAGCCTATCGTATAATCCGTCAGGGAAACATCGTTGTCAATCGTGGCGGGGATCCCTGCAGTAGTAATACCTTCTTCTTCCAGGACCTTTGCTCCTTTGAATGAGCCGTCTCCGCCGATTACAACCACTCCCTCTATCTTTTCCTCCTGTAAGAAATTCCGGGCCTTTTGCCTCCCTTCCGCCGTAAGGAATTCAGGAGATCTGGCTGTAAGCAGTATTGTCCCTCCTCTGTGAATGATATCCGCAACTGAACCGAGCTTCATTTGCAAAAACTCCCGGTTAATCAAACCGCTAAAGCCTCTTCTGATACCATAAATCTCCAGGCCGTGATAAATTCCCTTACGAACGACAGCTCTAATGGCAGCATTCATCCCAGGAGCATCCCCGCCGCTGGTCAGCACAGCAACTTTTTTTACTTTTTCTCCGTTCAATCGCTTCACCTTCTGCTTATTTGTCCTTACCTCAGTATTTGCGTGGAAAGGCAGTTTAATCCATAAAATAAGTTTACCGAGTTGCTAATTGCTGGATCTTCAGGCAACCGGGGCCAAGCAGGTTTTCAATACGCCTGAAAAGTTCGTCCTCAGCGTCGTTAACCCAATACTCCTGGCCGGCAAGCAGCATCTTCCCATTTTTTTCAAAATAAAGATAAACCGGGGTGCTGCCGCTGAATGAAGCCAGTATATCCTTCAAAGCAAGCATTTCACCCATCGAAATGTCATTGCGGATCCTGATCAGCAGTTGCATGGCCTCGGCAGGAAAAAAAGTGATCTCTTTGGAGATGATCTTAACCTCTTCCTCCTCTTTAAAATCTGTAGATCCTTTAATCAGGACAACCCTGTCCTCCTGCAGGTCGCTCTGATAGCGCTCATGAATATCGCTGAAAACAATCACCTCGACCTCTCCGGCAAAGTCCTCCACCCTGAGAAAGGACATCGGACGCCCTTTTTTGGTATATATTGCCCTGACAGAGCTAATCAGGCCGACGATGGAGACATCACGGCGCTCCCCCAGGTCGCGCAGTTCGGCAAGTGGTGCAACCCCGCGGAGGTTTTCGAGGATCGGACGGTACTGGTCCAAGGGATGTCCCGAAATGTACAGGCCGACCATTTCCTTTTCCAGCGCGAGCTTTTCTTTTGGAGAAAATTCGGGAATTGGAGGGAGATTATCCCCCGTAATGCCCAGATCATCCAGCTTGTCCAGGTCCCCCGTTTCACCTAAATATGTAAACATGGAGATCTGCCCGTTTGACCTGTCCTTCTGCAGTTGGTGCCCGTAGGTCATGGCGTCATCCAGGATATTCAGATACTGTGACCGCGCGCCTCCCAAAGAATCAAAAGCTCCGCTTTTAATCAGGCTCTCCAGCACCTTACGGTTACAGGTACGCAAATCAACCTTGCTGCAGAAATCGCGCAGGCCTGTAAATTTCCCCTCCTTGCTTCTGGTCTCCAGGATGGCCTCGATAGCGCCTCTCCCCGCATTTTTTACCGCGGCCAGGCCGAAGCGGATATGGCCTGCTCCCACCACCGTAAAATTAATATCGCTTTCATTCACATCCGGGGGCAAGATCTCAATCCCTTTGCGGCGGCAGTCTGCGATATAAAGCGCCACTTTTTCACTACTGGACATCACTCCGGTAAGGAGGGCAGCCATAAATTCCAAAGGATAATTCGCCTTGAGGTAAGCGGTATGATAAGCGATCAGGGCATAAGCGGCAGCATGCGACTTATTAAAACCGTAGGAGGCAAATTTAACAATCAGATCATAGAGGTCTTCCCCTAATTTTTGGCCAAAGCCCTTCGCCACTACACCTTTGATGAAAATTAACCTCTGCTCGTCCAGGATTTCTTTTTTCTTTTTCCCGATCGCACGGCGCAGAAGGTCCGCCTGACCCAGCGTAAAACCAGCCATCCTCGAAGCCACTTCCATAATCTGCTCCTGGTAAACCATCACACCATAAGTTTCTTTGAGGACAGGCTCCAGTTCAGGATGGAGATACCTGACCTGCCGCACCCCGTGCTTGTTTTCAATAAAAACAGGGATCTGATCCATCGGGCCGGGCCGGTAAAGCGCCACAACAGCGATAATATCTTCAAATTTACCGGGTTTAAGCTCACGTAAAACAGAACGCATACCGCTGCTCTCCAGCTGAAAAACACCTGCGGTTTCCCCCTGGGAAAGGAGGGCAAAAGTTTCAGCGTCATCCAGAGGAACAGAAGCAAGCTGCAGCTTCTTCCCCTCCTCACTCCGGGAGTTTACCTGACGCACAGCTTCACCCATGATCGTTAAAGTGCGCAGTCCCAGAAAATCCATTTTCAGCAGTCCCAGTTCCTCCAGGGTGCCCATGGGAAACTGGGTAACGATTGATCCTTCAGGGGTTTTTTGCAGAGGCACGTGTTCCACCAGCGGGTCTCCGGAGATAACCACACCGGCAGCATGCGTCGAGGAATGCCGGGGCAAGCCCTCCACCGCCCGGGATGTATCAATTAAAAAGCGGTACCGCTCATCCCCTGCGTAAAGGTCCTGCAGCTCTTTATTCATCTCCAGCGCCCTGTCGATCGTCATCCCCGGTTCAAAGGGAATCATTTTGGCAATGCGGTCTGTTTCACCGTAGGTAAAGTTCAGAGCCCGCCCCACGTCCCGGACCGCCATCCTGGCGGCCATAGTACCGAAGGTAATAATCTGGGCCACCTTATCCTCCCCGTATTTCTCAACAACGTAGCGGATTACTGCATCCCGCTGCTCGTAACAAAAGTCAATATCAATATCCGGCATGGTAACCCTTTCGGGGTTTAAAAACCTTTCAAAAAGCAAATTGTAACGCAAGGGATCGATATTCGTAATCGCCAAGGCATAAGCCACCAGGCTCCCGGCAGCCGAACCCCTGCCGGGGCCTACGAGAATATCATGCTCATGCGCAAAACGTACAAAATCCCAGACAATCAGGAAATATCCGGCAAAGCCCATCTGTTCAATGACGCTCAGCTCATAGTCGAGGCGCTCTTTAATCTCTGGAGTCACCTGGGGATATTTTCTCTCCAGACCTTCATAGCAAAGGGCTTTTAAATATTCTCCCGCTCCGGAATAAGATGGAGGTATTTCATAAGGAGGCAGGTGCATCCGCCCAAATTCAAACTCAAGCTCAATCTGATCGGCAATTTTAACCGTATTTTCAAAAACAGCAGCGGGAAAGCCGCTGAATGTTTGGCGCATTTCTTCCTCGCTTTTAAAATAAAACTCGCTTCCTTCAAATTTTAAACGTTTTTCATCATCTACGGTTTTACCCGTTTGAATACACAGCAGCACATCATGCGCTTCTGCATCACCGCGCTCCAAATAGTGAACGTCGTTGGATACAATCAGAGGAATATCCGCTTTCTCCCCCAATTCCAACAACTTTTGATTGAGTTCTTTTTGCTCGGCAAGACCATGATCCTGCAGCTCAAGGTAAAAATTCCCCGGGCCAAAGAGATCCCGGTACCAGAGGGCCGTATTGAGGGCCTTGTCATCTTCCCCCGCCAGCAGCAATACGGGAATCTCACCCGCCTTACAGGCACTTAAGGCAATCAAACCCTCGCTGTGCTTGCTCAGAAGATCCCGATCAACACGCGGCTTATAATAAAAACCTTCCAGATAGCCCGCCGAGACCAGCTTCATCAAGTTGCGATAGCCTTCCATATTTTTCGCCAGAAGAACCAGATGGTATCTGGAGTCATCACGCCCCTGTTCTTTTTGCAAACGGCTCCTGGGAGCCACATACACCTCACATCCCAGGAGGGGCTTTATCCCTTGCTTCTGCGCCTCTTTGTAAAAATCTATCACTCCGTACATGTTGCCGTGATCCGTAATCGCAACAGCCGGCATCCCCAGCTGACAGGCTTTTCCGATCACATCCTTAACACGTGCCGCTCCGTCTAATAGACTGTACTCCGTATGTACATGAAGATGAACGAACAAATGACTTCCTCCAGTATCGCCTTTTCTCTCATAATATTTCTACTTCCTGGATGAAAAAACCTTTTGGGGTCAGAAAAAACCTTTTGGGGTCAGACTTGAAATATTGGAAACTGCTCAGTCTAAGAGATGAACTGTTACACCGCGAAGCAGGGGGACGGTTCGGGACCACTGAAAAACCCCTGAATTGTCATCCTGCCTGAATTGTCATCCTGAGCGTTAGCGAAGGATCTTAGCGATGCGGGGGCACACCTCTTGCAGAAGAATGTCCCCAAGTCCTTCGCTACGCTTCGGGGACATTGCATGGGGACATTCCCCGCAGGGGAATGTCCCCTTACCTTTTCTTCGTCCCCATGGCACCGCTCATTGCTAATTTTCGCTGTAGTGCTAATTACAATAATGCCGGCTTGATCCCGGATGTTTGTCATTAGTCTGTTGTAAGCGGAATAAATATCGGTAAGAGAGGGAGGGGTGAAAATGTCCGCTACCGCAGCTACTCTTGTTACTACCTTTTTTATTGCTCTTGGCGTTATTTTGGGCGGAAGTATCCTGGGGTCAGTGGCGGGATTTTTATCCGCCGGGCAGCCCCCTTTTTACGGCATCGTGGAGCTGGCGGAAAGGTTAAAAATATGGGCGCTGGTCACCGCCCTGGGAGGGTCTTTTACGGCCTTCCGTGTAATTGAGATCGGCTTCTTAAGCGGACAGCCGGCCGAAATCATCAAACAACTGGCCTTAATCGTCTGCGCATTCGGAGGCTCGCACCTGGGTTATGTACTGCTTAAATCCTGCTTTGGAGGTAATTAACTTGAAACGACATGCCGCCTTCTTTATACTGGGATTGCTGGCAGGTGTCATGATCATGCACTCGTTTCAGGGGGGGGAACTGGAAAAGCTCTACTGGGAAAAAGAAAACCTCAAAGTGGAACTTTATGAAAAAAAAGCGCAGCTAAGAAAAATCGAGGAGCAACAGGAAACACTGCTGCCGCCAACAGTCAGAGAGATCAAGCTGGAAATCAGCCTCGATGGCGGCACTTTTGTAGAACCGGAATTAAAGCGCCAGGTATATGACCTGGTTAAAGGCCTGCTGGGACAGGAGGTCCTGGCACTGCCCTACCCCCTGGTTTATAATATCCTGGACAACCGTATTGTGGAAATGGACGATAAGCGCTTCCATCTGAATGTAGAAGCGGTTATTCTCGGGGAAACTCTGGTTTACTATCTTCAGGCAAACAAATCCACAGATGAGGAGCTGACCTAGCGGCGCCAGAATGTATTTTTAAGAAACGCGGCGGCAACCAAAACGCAAACACAAGTCCAGGAGGTTACAAAAATACCCTCAAGGGAATAAAGCCCAATTTTAGGCAGATGAAGCATCCCCACAGCCAGGAGAAGACAGCAGGCAAGGGAGCCCAGTTCATCATATTTCACTTTCCATACCCCGCAATCAAATATAAAGCTAGAATTTTTTATCTTCTCTTTTATTTTATGCCGGGTGGCTGTCAAAATGCTCCTTCAGCTTATTTCATCTTCGGGAAACCCTTCTGGCGCAAGGCTTCATAAAGAACGACAGCCACAGCGTTGGAAAGGTTCAGGGAGCGCGGAATATTATCCGCCATGGGTATTCTCAAGCAGCTGCCCTGCCGGTTCTGCAGTATTTGCGGAGGGAGACCGGCCGTTTCTTTGCCGAAAACAAGAAAATCATCATTTGTGTAAGAGATCTCCGTATATGGTCTCTGCGCTTTTGTGGTAAAAAAATAAAATTGGTGCTCCCGGTACTTTTCAAAAAGGCTGCCAAAGTCCGGGTAAAGGTAAAAAGTCAGGTACGGCCAGTAATCCAGGCCGGCCCGGCGCAGATAACGGTCTTCAATGGAAAACCCCAGTTTTCCCACGAGGTGTAAAGTTGAACCTGTCATGACACAGGTACGGGAGATATTTCCCGTATTTTGAGGGATTTCGGGTTCAATCAGGGCTATATGCATTAAAAAAATCAATCCTCCCGCTTGATTATATAAAAAATATTTCTGTCCTGCGGCAGCGGCTCGTTCAGGGTAAAGGCACCGTAACAGGCCTCCAAACGCCAACTTGTCCGGCGAAACAATGGTTCCAGATCACCGCGGGAATAAGAGCGTTCCCGGTGCTCTTCTTCAATCTTCTCATAAAGCCCTCCCTCCCTTTGGGCAAATGCCACCAGTTTAATGCTCCAAATTTTTTCAACCGGCTCGAAACTGCTTTCCCAGATTATGGTCAGCCCCTTTTCTTCCAGCCAGGAAATCTCCGGCCGGCTCCCCACCGGCAGTTTTTCCACCAGGTTCAAATTAAAGATAAAATACCCCCCGGGGCGTACTGCCGAACGTATTCTAAGCAAAGCTTCCTTTAAATCCTCATGAGTAAGCAAATAATTCAGCCCATCCTGGTAAAGCACGGCCACATCAGCCCGGAATGGCAGATCCAGCCGGCGCAAGTCCTGCCGGTAGAAAGCAATGTCCAGGTTTCTCTCACGGGCTTTTCTCCTGGCAAGGACAAGCATCTCGTGCGCAATATCCACACCGCACGCAACATATCCTCTCCTGGCCCAGGGAAAAGTAGAGCTGCCGGTCCCACAGGCAAGATCCAGGATCGTCCCGCACGGTTTTATCTGAAAACGCTCAAAAATCTGCTCCAGATAATCCGCCCATTCCTCATAATCAATACCCGCCAGGAGATAATCATAGATATCGGCCAGACCCTGGTAAGGCTGCAATTTAACATTCCTCCCTGCTGTCAATCCTTACAAGCCCCTTCTTGCGGATGATCATCATCTTCCCGCGAATCAGCTTCATCCTCTTGCGGGGCATCTTCATTTTGATCGCTTGCCTTCTCCTGATCTCTGCCCCTCTTGCCCAGCATTTCGTAATACTGCTTTAATTTTTGCTCTACAAGATAATTAATTGTCCCTGCGGGGTATTCCCCATCCTCTCCCCGCTCGCCTGCCGGTATTCCCGTTAATATCTCCATCCCTTCCTCCACTGTTTTAACGGCGTAAATATGAAACTTCCCCTCGCGCACAGCCTCAACAACCTCTTCGTCCAGCATCAGATTGATTATATTTTGGTGGGGGATGATCACTCCCTGGTCACCGTTTAACCCCTGCAGCTTGCAGGCTTTAAAAAACCCCTCAATTTTCCAGGTAATTCCTCCAACAGGCTGGATTTCCCCCTTCTGGTTCACGGAACCCGTCACGGCAATACCCTGGCGGAGCGGAGCCTCGCTGAGACTGGAAAGCAGGGCATAAAGTTCCGCGCTTGAAGCGCTATCCCCATCCACACCTTCATAAGACTGTTCAAAACAAATACTCGCTGAAAGCGCCAACGGTATACGCTGCGCGTATTTTTCCCCCAAATAGCCGCTGCTAATAAGTACACCCTTATCATGAATGCGGCCGCTCATCCTGCTCTCCCTTTCAATATTAACAATACCCCTGCGGCCCAGGTAAGTGGAGACAGTAATACGCGAGGGACGTCCAAAAGTATAATCGCCCAGGTCGATAACAGCCAGACCGTTAATTTGTCCCACTTTCTCCCCTTGAAAATCGAGCAGCAACTGCCCCTCTTCCATTATCTCCAGCAGTTTCTTTTCATATTTATCGGAGCGGAAATTCTTTTCCCTCACAGTCCTGTCAACATGTTCCGCCCTTACATAAGGGCTGTTTTCGAGTGCCGCCCAGGCATCGGCTTCATAAAGAATCTCCACAATTTCATTAAAACGAGTGGTAAGCTTATGCTGGTGTTCGGCCAGACGGACGCTGTAATCTACAACCCTGGCTACGCCCGAACGATCAAAATGAGTCAACCCTTCAATCTGGCAATTCGCAGAGATGAAGTTGGCCATTTTGGTCATGTTTTCGGCAGAAAGATCCATAACTCCGTCAAAATCACTTCTAATTTTAAAAAGCTTTTTAAAATCCTCATCATAGCGATACAACAAATGGTAAAGCAAAGGGCTTCCGATAAGAATAACCTTGATGTCCAGAGGGATGGGTTCCGGCTTTAAAGTAGTCATCGATAAAAGGGCATATTGTTCACCGATCGTCTCAATACGGATCTCTTTTGTCTTCAAAACGCGTTTTAAGACTTCCCAGGACTGAGGATTAAGAAGCACATCTTTGGCTTGCAGGATAAGATAGCCCCCATTGGCCCTGTGCAGCGTACCGCTTTTAATCATTGTAAAATCCGTGGTAACCATGCCTAAACGGTTTTCATGTTCCAGGCGCCCGGTAAGGTTATAGTAGGTAGGGTTATTTTCCACGATAACAGGAGCCCCCCTGGATTTGCTATTATCGATCAGCAGGTTTGCATTATATTTTGTAACAGCAGAGGGTTGTTTAATCCAGGGAAAAGGGAGCTGCTTATCTTCCTCATCTTCTATAAAATCGTTCAGGTTTGCCAGGACGTCTTCCTTTAATTCTTCAAAGTAAGTAATTACTTTGGGGTACTCTTTATATTTTTCTTTAATTTCATCAATAAAATGTCCTACAGCCTGAAGCCCCGTCTTCTGCTCCAATTCTTTAAAAAGCTTTTTCAGCTTCTTCTCTTCATTCTGAACAAGCCTGGAGATCTCCAGTGCTTTAAATTGAATCTCGGTTGATTTTTTTTCCAATATTCCCCTTTCCGGCTGTTCCAACCGGCTGTATTCCTCTTCACTTATCTCCTGTCCATCTCTGAGGGGAACGCTTAAAAAACCGCTGCCTGTACGCTTTAATAAAAATCCGTTCTCCTGGGCAACAAGATTAAGTTTTTCCATGAGGTCGCTTCTGGTTTCCTGGAAGTCTTTGAGAATGTTTCCTTTCTGGCGTTCATACTCCTCTGTATTAAAAGTTTTGGGGATTTCTTCTCTTAATTCTTCCAGAAGGTTATCAATATCCGCTACAAATATCTTCCCCATCCCGGCTGGCAAATTCAGTGCCATAGGTTCTCCGGGATTTTTAAAATTATAAAGGTAGCACCAATCATCAGGCACTCTCTCATTAACGGCCTTTTCACGGGCGACTGTACGAGCATAGCTGGTCTTTCCCATACCTGTAAGCCCGGTCATAAAAATGTTATAACCATGCCTTTTAATCCCCAACCCAAACTCCACCGCTTTAACGGCTCTTTCCTGTCCGATAATACCTTCCAGAGATATTATTTCTTCAGTAGTTTCAAACTCAAACATGGAGGGATCACATTTTTTGCAAAGTTTTTCGGGTTGCAGCCCCTTTTTCCCCTTCATTTTCTTCCTCCCCATCTCCTGTAATTAATTGATCTTTCCGCCTAAACCATATTGCCTAAACCATATAATAAAGAAAGATTCTTCCCCTCTTCCCGTTTTCCTTTTGTTTTTCTATTTGTTTTTCTATTATAGAAGAAAAGTTTTGCTAAAGCGATAGGCCTTCTTGTATATTGTCGAATTCTGGGGTATACTTTTAAAGAGAACGCTTCTAGCACTACAGCGAAAATTAGCAATGAGCGGTGCCATGGGGACGGCAGGCTGTGTGAAAACTGTCACCCTGAGCAAAGCGAATGGGTCTTGAAATGGCTAAAAATCAAGATTCTTCGCTGCGCTCAGAATGACAGACAAAAAACTATTGTTTTTCAGTGGTCTCGAACCGTCCCCGTGGCTTAGCGGAATAACGAAAAAGGCAATCTTTCGCTGTAGTGCTAGAAGGTAACACGGCGCTATTTTTATGTACCTTTACATTTTTTCGTATTACTATTTTAACATTTTTTCACTACACTATTTTTTTAAGTAAGGAGAAATACTCGTGCCAAAGAAAGAGCATCAACTACATAAACTATTTGCACCAAGAGGAATCGCTGTTATCGGGGCCTCCGCAAACCCTGCAAAAATAGGGTATGCAATTGTAAGAAACCTGAAAAACAGCGGGTATACAGGGAATATCTATCCGATCAACCCCAAGGCGGAACAAATCCTGGAGCTTGAATGCTATGACAATGTTGAGAACATTCCGCAGGACAAAACAGCCGACCTGTCGGTTATCGCCCTTCCCGCTGCAAAAGTTACGGATGCGGTAAAAGGCTGCAGTAAAAGAGGTATTCATTTTATAATCGTTTATTCAGCAGGTTTCAGGGAAACTGGGCCTGAGGGTGCAAAAAAGGAGGCGGAATTGAAGGAATTTTGCCGGGAAAACGATCTCCATCTGCTGGGTCCGAATTGTATGGGGCTAATCGATACCCATACCCCGATGAATGCTTCCTTTGCCAGGGGGTTTTCCGAAAAAGGGAATGTGGCCTTTATCTCCCAAAGCGGCGCGATGCTTGTCGCAATGATGGATCTGAGCGAATTGTTAGACCTGGGTTTTTCTCACCTTGTCAGCCTGGGCAATAAAACAGTATTGAACGAGACAGACTTCCTGGAATACGCCGCCTGGGATCCATCCACCGCTGTAATCTTATGCTACCTGGAAGATGTAGTCGATGGGCAGAAATTCTTAGATATTGCCGGTCCTATTTCCCTCAAAAAACCGATTATCATCTTGAAATCAGGTTCCAGCTCCGCCGGGGCAAGGGCGGTAACCTCTCACACAGGAGCCCTTGCAGGGTCGGACAAGGCCTACGATGCTGCTTTTAAACAAAGTGCAATACTGAGAGCCGGCAGCATGGGGGAGTTGTTTGATATGGCCGCCGCCTTTTCCAAACAGCCTCTGCCCAAGGGAAACAGAATAGCGGTAGTAACCAATTCCGGCGGACCGGGAATCCTTGCTACAGACCAGATCGAAAAACTGGGCCTGCAGATGGCCAGATTTACAGCAGAAACCAGCAAAGAGCTAAGAAATTTTTTGCCCTATGAATGCAGTGTTTACAACCCTATAGATCTTCTGGGGGATGCACCGGCGGAACGCTATCTTTTTTCTCTGGAAAAAGTAATCAATGATCCCGGAGTAGCGGGTATTATTACTTTGATCTGCCCTTCCGCTTCGACTCCCCCGATGGAGATAGCACAGGCTATTAAAGATACTTATGAGAAATACTCTAAAAAACCCATTTTATCCGTCTTTATGGGGGGCAAAGAAATGCAGGAAGGGATATCCTTCCTGCGCAAAGCCGGACTCCCCTGTTATTCCTTTCCCGAAAGAGCTGTCCTGGCCATGAATGGCATGATAAAATACGCTCACAACCTGGATACTTTGCGTCAAAAAAATATTCGCCGCAAAAATACACCAAAATCACGGGAATCAGAAGAGATTTTGGATG
Source organism: uncultured Desulfovibrionaceae bacterium (assembly GCA_964597455.1). GTDB lineage: Bacteria > Bacillota > Dethiobacteria > DTU022 > UBA8154 > DUQX01. The sequence goes on along the minus strand of CAZQXY010000006.1, from coordinate 16,444 downwards.
TAAATAATATCCAAAAAACACAGGTAAAAGCCATTTTTTATGACGCCCTTAAAGAAAGAAGAGTCGTCCTGCTCGAACATGAAGGTGCGCAAATTCTGGAGGCTTTCGGGATCAACTGTGCACCCACCTATTTGGCCAGAGGACCCGAAAAAGCGGCCCAAATAGCAACCCAAATAGGTTTTCCCGTAGTGCTGAAAATTGCCTCCCCGAAGATTTTACACAAAACCGATATCGGTGGGGTACTGGTAAATGTGGATAATACCCAGGGAGTTATACAGGGTTTCAAAGAGATCATCCAAAGGGCGCGGCACTTTTTACCCGACGCACCCCTTTATGGAGTCGAAGTCCAAAAAATGATGCCGTCAGGAATGGAAACAATCATCGGTTCATCCTATGATGTTCAGTTCGGCCCTTTACTGGTGTTCGGCTTAGGAGGTATCTATGTAAATCTCTTTGAAGATGTATCTTTAAGGTTAGCAACAAACCTGAGCGAAGAAGATGTAGAAGAGATGATCAGTGAAACAAAAGCATACCGCCTCTTAAAGGGATTCAGAGGGAAAAGCCCCCTTGATCTTCAATCCCTGAAGGAAGCTACCCTTAAACTAGGGCATCTCGTTTTAGACTTTCCGGAGATAAAAGAAATGGATATAAATCCCCTGATGGTTTATGAAAAAGGTATCTGCGCAGTTGATGTAAAAATTACACTCTCTCACGACATCAACATCCAGCAGCAACCGGCGGAAGAGCAAAGGGAACTTCTAATCGACCAGCTTGCTGAAAGGAGATCTTAATTTTGTCAAATAAATTATATCTGATGGGTAAATCGGGAGCAGGCAAAACAGCAATTGCATTGGCATTTTCAATGCTATGGAAAGAGAAAGGAAATGAAGTGGGCTTTTTTAAACCAAAAACGACAGGCCATAACTTGCATCAAAGCCACGACGCAGATATTTTGTTGTTAAAACAGGTTCTGGGGCTGGGCTGGGAACCCGAGCGCATGGGGCCGATAAGCCAGGAATCTACATATATCTTTGGACAATCGGACCATTCCGGGCTTATCGTGAATAAGATGGAAGAAATGCTGGACGATTGTTTTAGGGAAATTGAAGATAATACAGGGGTTGTGGTGATTGAAGGCGGAACAACACCCAGTGCGGGTTTTTCTCTTTCGCTTGACGATTTTAGCCTTGCCCAAAGATGGAAAGCCCCTGTAATCTATATCACCGGTTTGCGCAGGGATAACGATTTGGATGAAATACTGTTTTACAATAATTATCTCCAGGCTAAGGGGCTTTACCTGATCGGGAACATATTGAACGATGTTCCTCCGGAAATGATGGATAAAGTTAGAAACGTTTATGCTCCGATTATCAAAGAAAGAGGTTACACGCTACTGGGAATTATCCCGACAAACCCATCGACCAGCTTTCCAACTGTCGCTGAATTTTATAAAGCGCTCCAGGGAGAAATTCTCACCGGCGAGGACAATATGAATGCGACCGTAGAAGACATCGGCATCGGGGCAATGACAACCGAGGGAGCGCTGCGTTATCTGAGACGCGGCCTGAACAAAGCGGTAATTACCGGAGGGGATCGCAGCGATATGGCGTTATGTGCTCTGGAATCGAGCACCTCCGTGTTAATCCTTACCGGGGGGTTATATCCCGATGTCAGGGTAATATCGCGGGCATGTGAAAAAGGAATCCCGGTAATTTTAGTCCACTACGATACATACAACACCATAAACATGCTGCAGGGAATTGTCAGGCAAATTCAACCGGATGATACCGAGACCATTAATCTCATTAAAAATTTAGTCTCCAGACATTGCCACTGGGATAAAATAGATGAGGAAATGCATTCTTACAGCATTTGCACAGAACAAAAAAATTGCTGAGATAGTCTTCAGGATTAACGAAAAGACACCAGTCGGTTTAAAAACACGGCGGTGTCTTTTATTTTATTTTAATTAAAAGTATAATCTAATAGAAAGATAGGAAAGGAGAATGTGTATTATGTCGACAAGGGGGAAAAAAACCCATCCGGAGAGACAGTTTTTCAGAGCCCATCCCTGGCATGGCATTTCGCTTGGTTCTAAGCGGCCGGCAACAGTTAACGTCTATATTGAAATCGTGCCGAGCGATACGGTAAAATATGAACTCGATAAGGCAAGCGGCCTGCTCAAAGTGGACCGGCCGCAGGTTTACTCCAATATTTATCCTACTTTGTACGGTATGTTGCCGCAAACGTATTGTGGACAAAAAGTGGCCGATTTTTGCATCGAAAAAAGCGGATATGAACATTTGGTCGGTGATGGGGATCCTCTGGATATCTGTGTGCTGACCGAAAAGCTGATACCACACGGGGATATTCTTCTCAGGGCACATCCTATCGGTGGCTTACGCATGATTGACGATGGAGAAGCCGATGATAAGATTATCGCCGTTTTGCAGGATGATGCCCTTTATGAGGGGTGGCAGGATGTCAAGGACTGCCCTGAAGGGGTTATAGAGAGGCTCCGGCACTTTTTCCTGACCTATAAACACACTCCGGGAAGCAAAAGCAATAACTGTGAAATTGTGGATGTTTACGGCAAGAACGAAGCTTATAAAGTTATCCAGTACGCTCATGAGGATTATCTGGATAAATTTGTTTTTGATTAGGAAGACGAGCATCTAAGCATATATCCCAGCCCGGTACGGGAGATAATATGCTCCGGGCTGGATGGGTTTTGCTCTATTTTTTTACGGAGGTGCCAGATGTAAGCACGCAAATATTCCCTTTCATCGCGATATTCTGAACCCCAAACCCGGGTGAGGAGTTCCTGATGAGAAATGAGCTGATTGGGATGCTTCGCCAATTCACTTAACAGCCGAAATTCAGTAGAAGTAAGCTCCACTTTCCGGCCGGATATTTCAACAGACGCCTGGTTAAAATTTATTACGAGATCATCACATTTCAACAAAGAACTTCCCTGCCGCTGCGGATCCCCTCCCGAGCGGCGAAGGACCGCTTTTACCCGTGATAAAAGTTCCTGCGAGCCAAAGGGCTTGGTCAGGTAATCATCGGCTCCGGCGTCAAATCCCTTTACCTTATCTTTCTCCAGAGCCTTTGCAGTAAGCATGATAATCGGCACCCTGGAAAAAGAGCGGATGCGCCTGCATACGTCATATCCATCTAATTCACCGGGAAGGATAAGATCAAGGATAATTAAATCCGGGTTCTCAACTGCAGCCTTGCGTATGGCTTCGCCTCCATCATAAGCACATAAGACCGTATAACCCCGTGCTTCCAGGTTTGCCTGCACAAGCCTCACCAAACGCAGTTCGTCATCTACTACCAGGATGGTCGGTTTTTTCAAACACTGCACCTCCCTTTTCCCGGTTCATTTCTTTTCACTGTATGAGCGCCGGGGCTTGTCCCGGTAAGGGGCAACGTAAAACAAAAGGTACTTCCTTTGCCGGGAGTGCTTCCGGCCCATATTCTCCCACCTTGTTTTTCAACAATCTCACTGGCAACTGGTAATCCCAGACCCGTTCCGGCCAGATCGGACTTAACACGATAAAATTTTTCAAAGAGACGGTTTAAGTGCTCCGGTGCTATCCCCACCCCTTCATCCGCTACGCTTACCATCACTTCCCTGCTGTCAATTCTGCACTGGATAACGATAAGTCCTCCCTCCGGAGAATATTTTAGGGCATTTTCCAAAAGGTTATCCAGGACCTGCCTGGTACGGGCGGGATCAGCCTCTATCACCGGAAATTTCTTTGGTATGCTGACTACAAATTTGTGTTTCGCGGTGCGTAACCGCGCATCATCAACAGCTTTTTCGATAATTCGCGCTAAAAGAACCGGCTCTTTTTTCACACTCAACAGACCGGACTCGATCATGGAAGAATCCATAAGGTCATCAATCAGTTCTTTCATTGTATCACTTTCAGCATCAATAATTTTTAAAAATTCGCGGCTCTCTTCCCGATTCCACTTACCATTATTATCAAGCAATGTTGTGGCATAACCTTTAATACAGGTGAGCGGGGTGCGCAACTCATGGGATAGGGTGCAGACTAAATTGGAATATTTTTTCTCCTGACCCTGCCTCAGGGTTTCCGCCTTAAAAACAAACGGACCCATAATTTTAGCTATGCTCCAAAATAAACTAAGGTCTCGCGGGGAGAATTTCTCGGAAACAGTACTCAAAAACAGAAGGCACCCGATATGGGTACCATCACTTAGATCCATCGGAACACACAAAAGGGACTTCAGCGAACAGCAATCTGCATCACCGCTTAGACAACCCGTAAGCGCCTTTACAGTTCCCTTCCCTGCCTGCACAAAAGGCTTTCCTGTTTTAAAAACCTGCGCAATTACGGATAAGCTTTCTCCTTCTGTTTCATGGCACCAAACATGTTCCCCGGGAAAACCGCTGACAGAAACCGGAATGAGCTGCTTTTGGGAATCATCATAAAGGTATACAATAACCGCATCGATTCCAGTCAGGAAACTTTTTAATAAAGGTGCTGTATCTGAAGGAAAAGTATCAAGATCGAAAGCTTCTACCAGCTTGCTAAAAAGAAAAGTAATTGGACGTCTCTCAGATATATTGCGGCGCCGGTTAGCTCGATGCCTCATACGAGCATCACTGCCTTTAACACTTTTTTCTCGTTATTACCAGGCAATAGCCTGATATATTAATTTCATTATACCACAAAACTGTCAGATATGTTTTACTGCCGGCATTTTGGCATTTTTGACTGTCCCATACCCGAAGTGCAGGTGTATACAAAAAGCCGACGGCTGCAGCCAGACCCTTTCGTCCCAGAAGAGCATCCTCGTCTATAAAGTAAACGTTTAATAAGATAGAAATTCATAGAAGGTGTATATGATTATCCATAAGGCGCTAGCCATATAACTTTCATATCTACTTTTGTCGTATATCTTTTCATGGTTTCTAAAAATCTAACCTGTCTTCTTCGTCATGAAATATTTCTTGCCTATTGGCACCCCTAATCATTATATGATATATTCCACTCTCACTCTTTTCTCTTGGTACCCGGGGCATATCTAGGAAGCATGGGGACGGTTCTTTGCTTCCTAAAAAAATCTTGTTTATTTAAACTGGATCGTCTCCAGCTTTTTTCTATGGGTTTTTTATGGTTTTTTTATTTTTTGGCGGCTTTTTTTATGACTTATTAACCCTTTTTACGATAAATTTTAAACAGAGATTGCTGATTAATTTTTTTAGAATTTTTTAATTAAGGAGTGAGCTGATCTTGGACAGCCAACCTCAAATAAATGAGGAACTGCTCGAACAGGCAATAGCTTCGCATGGTTCCTCAATGGTGTCTATCTTGCACCAGATACAGGATTATTACGGTTATCTTCCAGAAGTGGTACTACGAGCGCTCGCCAAGAAATCTGGCGCTCCATTAATCGAAATATATAGTGTAGCCACTTTTTACAGTTACTTTTCTCTGAAACCGAGAGGCAGGCATCAGATCATTGTATGCTCAGGCACTTCCTGTCATGTACGCGGCTCGGCGCGGGTTACAAAAGAAGTGTGCGATTTGCTGGATATCAGCCTTGGTGAGGTTACGCCTGACAGGGAATTTTCTATTGAAACGGTCAACTGTCTTGGCTGCTGCGCTTTTGCTCCGGTGATGGTAATCAACGGCCAGTATTATGTACACCTGAACCCGGCGAAGGCAAGGGAAATTATTCTTTCACTCAAAGAAAAAGCAGCGCAAGCGGCGGAAAACAGACAAAGGGATGTGAGTCGGAAGTGACTGTAGATTTGAAAAAGCTTACCTCTTTCGAAGACCTGGAAAAACTGCGAAATATTCTTAAGGATAGGATTGGGGAAAAAAGAACGCGTCTAGTCCTTTGTGGTGATACCGGATGCAAGGTTTGCGGTTCTTCCGAGTTGGAAGCAGCTTTAAAAGAGTCCCTGGAAAAATGGAACCTGGCCGACAAAATTGAATTTAAGGTCACCGGTTGCCTGGGTTTTTGCGATCAGGCGCCCGTGATGCTAATCTTTCCAGGTCCAATTTTCTATCAAAAGGTGCAGACAACTGATGCTGATGAAATTGTAGAAAAGACAATACTGCAAAACAAGGTCATAGAAAGACTTCTTTATACCGACCCGGAGGACGGCAGCAAAATCACCAGTGCGAACGAGATTCCTTTTTATAAGCATCAAAACCGCTTGCTTTTGGAGGCAAGTTGGTATACTGATCCGCTCGATATCTGCGATTATATAGCCCAGGGAGGCTATAGCGCCCTGGCAAAAGCCTTGGGCACTATGGAACCCAAAACCGTGATCGACACGCTGAAAGAAGCCCGGCTGCGCGGCAGGGGGGGTGCCGGCTTTTCCACTGGTTTGAAATGGGAGTTTTGCCGTACTGCTGTAGAAGACGAGAAGTATGTAATCTGCAATGCCGACGAGGGAGACCCCGGTGCGTTCATGGACAGGAGCTTGCTTGAAGGGAATCCCCATGCCGTACTGGAGGGAATGCTGATTGCAGGCTTTGCCGTGGGGGCAAAACAGGGGATTGTATATATTCGCGCTGAATATCCAACTGCTGTGGCAAAACTTGAGGAAGCGATCTTCCAGGCCAGCGAGTTGGGTTTGCTGGGCAAAAACATACTCGGTTCGGAGTTTGGATTTGAGATCGTGATCAGCAAGGGCGCCGGCGCTTTTGTTTGCGGAGAAGAGACTGCCCTGATTCGTGCTGCGGAAGGGGGAGTGGGCGAACCGCGACAGAAGCCTCCTTTTCCAGCTGCAGAAGGTTACAAGGGCAAGCCTACAGTGATCAACAATGTGGAAACCCTCGCTAATGTGACGTTGGTTCTAGAGCGGGGAGTAAAATCATATCGTAATATGGGTACATCGGGATCAGGAGGAACCAAGATTTTCTGCCTTGTGGGGAAAGTTAACAATGCGGGACTGATAGAGGTTTCATTCGGGACAAAGCTTGTTGATGTTATTTATGGCATTGGAGGGGGCATTAAAGAGGGAAGACGCTTTAAGGCTGTCCAGACAGGCGGCCCTTCGGGCGGTTGCCTTCCCGCAACGATGCTTGATCTTCAGATCGATTTCGAGGAATTCGCCAAGGCGGGTTCAATTATCGGTTCGGGCGGAATGATCGTCATGGACGAAGACACGTGTATTGTGGATATGGCCCGCTACTTTTTAGACTTTCTCAAGAATGAATCATGTGGCAAATGCTTTTCCTGTCGGGTTGGAATCGACCGCATGCTTGAAATTCTGCAGAACATTACGCTTGGCCTGGCCCAGGAGTCCGACCTTGACCTTTTAGAGGAACTGGCCATTACCGTCCGGGAAACAACCCTTTGTGGACTGGGGCAGACTGCGCCGAACCAGATACTTAGCTGCTTGAGGTATTTCAGAGATGAATTTATTGCTCATATCAGGGACAAAAAATGCCCGGCCTCTGTATGCGAAGCATTATTCCACGCGCCTTGCCAGAACAGCTGCCCGGCCGGCGTGGATGTCCCTATTTATATCTCCCAGATAAGCTGCGGTCAGTTCAGCGAAGCATACGAGACAATACTGGAAAAGAATCCCTTTCCCTCAGTGTGCGGCAGGGTCTGTCACCATCCGTGTGAATCCCGGTGCCGGAGGGAACAAATAGACGAACCGCTGGCGATCAGGCTGCTGAAGCGCTTTGCAGGCGATTACGCGGCAGTTCACATTCTGCCGGGGCAGACGAATATACCGCAAGCCATCCCTAATGGCAAAGCGATAGCGGTGATTGGAGCCGGGCCGGCGGGGCTTACGGCTGCCTTTTACCTCGCTAAAAAAGGATATAAGGTAGAGGTTTTGGAGGCCCTGCCCGTGGCCGGCGGTATGCTGGCAGTGGGCATACCCGACTACAGACTTCCCAAAGAAGCCCTTAATTTAGACCTGGAAGCGATCAAGCAGCAAGGTGTGGAGATAAAGACCGGCCAGGCTCTGGGGCGCGATTTTACACTGAAAGAGCTCACAGACAAGAAATATAACGCGGTGTTCCTGGCAATCGGTGCGCAAAAGAGCATGGCATTGGGGATCCCTGGAGAAGAGTTAAAGGGCGTTGTTTCCGGCCTGACATTCCTAAAGGAGATTAACCTGGGCGGTGATCCAGGAATAAAAGACAAAGTTGTTGTGGTTTTCGGCGGGGGGAATGCTGCTGTTGACGCTGCCCGTTCAGCCTTGAGGAAAGGGGCAAAAAAGGTGCATCTTCTTTACCGGCGCCGCAAGGCAGAAATGCCTGCCATGAAAGAGGAGATCAGTGATGCTCTGGCTGAAGGGGTTAATTTAGACTGTCTTGTTACGCCTGTAAATATATTGGGGGAAAATGGGAGCGTTAAGGCAGTGGAGTGTATCCGCATGACTTCGGGAGAATTCGATCAACAGGGAAGAAGAAAACCGGTTCCGATGCCTGGTACGGAGTTTACATTGCCGGCAGATATAGTAGTAAAAGCAATCGGACAGTTGCCAGACACTAACGGGATATTGGACGGGACCACCATCCATACAACAGAGAAAGGGACAGTGTCTGTTTCCTCGCGCTCTTTAAGCACAAATGAAGCAGGGGTGTTCGCCGGTGGAGATTGTGTCAGCGGGCCGGCAACAGTGATTGAGGCGGTTGCACAGGGCAGAAAGGCTGCGGCGGCAATTGACCGCTACCTGGGTGGCGACGGTTTGCTCTGGGGCGATGAGGAAAAAGCAGAGCGTAAATTTCACAGGGAAATTATTGAGACACCGACACCGTGCCATATGCCGGGGAAAATGCCAGTGGCTGAGCGTGTCCAAAGCTTTGCCGAGGTAGAGCTTCCTTATGACCAAAAAACGGCTCTCCTGGAAGCAACCCGCTGCCTGCGATGCGATGTCAAGTCGGTATCTGAACAGGTATCTGAACAGGTTTCAGCTGACTGATTTGATTTGCTATGCTCTTCCGGGTTGAACGGTATGCAGTTGTTCCGACAGGCTGCTTATCACAGCTAATTGAGGAGATTGGAGGATACAGGTGATACAAATAACGCTGAACGGGCAAAGGGTAGAAGTCGAAGAAGGTATGACTATACTGGAAGCTGCACGGTTTTACGGGATCCATATTCCTACCTTGTGCTATCTGGAGGGCTTGAGCCCCTACGGAGCGTGCCGGCTTTGCCTTGTTGAGATCGGTAAGCCAGAGCAAGCGAAACTGGTAACTTCTTGTACTTACAGGGTTGAAGAAGGATTGTTGGTAAGAACTCAATCCGAGCGTGTTATAAAAAGGAGGCGGATGCTGCTGGAGCTTTACCTGGCCACCTGCCCTTCTTCCAAGACAATCCAGGATCTGGCATCCAAACACCATGTCACGCAAATACGTTTCGCGCCGCGGAATGAAGACTGCATTCTATGCGGGCTTTGCGTGCGGATGTGCAGCGAGCAGATGCAGGGTAAAGCTATCAGCTTCGTGAATCGGGGAGTAAAACGCGTCGTTAATACCCCGTTTGATAAGAAATCGGAAGAATGCCGGTTATGCGGCGGTTGCATGTATGTCTGTCCTGCCTGCCAAGTCCGGTGTCAGGGACCCGATGCGGATGAGGCTATCTGTAATTCCTGTCTCAATCTGCCTCAACCCTGCCTTGAATATTTTGGTGAAGCAATGTGCTACATGGATCCCTGTGTAGCATGCGAACTGGATGCAAAAAGAGAGCATGACGTAAAAGGAGGAAACAAGGCATGAGTTTATCGAAGGTGAACGCCAGCGCAGCAACTTTATCAAAAAATCGTACGGAGGATTCCATTACTGCCTTAAGCGGTATGTGCGCAACATGCATCGATGGATGCATCGGGATGTGTGAAATAGGCAAGTCTGCTTACCGCGGACATGAGGTGTTATACCCCCAGCCTTTTGGCATAATCAGCACTGCTTCAGAGAAAAAATATCCGGTTGATTACTCCCATTTTTCGATCATGGGTACGACGGTAGGAGCATCAGGGATAGAGCCTGACAGCAATAAGGCTAACTTTTCCGCTGTGAACCTGGAGACCAGGCTTGGTCGTGACCAGGGGATCCGGCTAAGGGCGCCCATGCTTGTCTGCGGCATGGGGTCCACCCGGGTTGCAAGCATTAACTGGGAAGGGCTTGCCGTAGGAGCTGCGCTGGCCGGCACCATTGTAACAATTGGGGAGAATGTCAGCGGCATGGACCCTAATGCGGTAATAAAAAACGGAAAGATTCTAAAAAGCCCGGATCTGGCGAAACGGGTACGACTGTTCCAGGAATGGCAAATTGACGGATACGGAGACGTTGTGGTGCAGGCAAATGTTGAAGATACCGCCTTAGGAGTGCATGAGTACGCCCTGCAAGAACTGGGAGTTCGCACTGTTGAATTGAAATGGGGACAGGGAGCAAAAGACATCGGGGGAGAGGTTAAAGTAAGCGATCTTGATAGGGCAATTGAACTTAAAAGAAGAGGATATATAGTCCTGCCGGATCCAGAAGACCCTCTGGTAGCCAAGCAATTTGAAAAAGGCGAGTTTAAAGAGTTCGAGCGGCATTCAAGAATAAATATGGCAGAACTTGAAAGCTTTTCTAACCGCGTTCAGGAATTGCGCAAAGCTGGCGCTCAGTATATTTCCCTTAAAACAGGCGCTTACCGCCCTGCCGATCTTGCCCGGGCCATAAAATACTGTTCGGTAACGGGCGTTGATATACTTACAATCGATGCAGCTGGTGGAGGGACGGGCATGAGCCCATGGAGGATGATGAATGAATGGGGAATTCCGCCAGTTGAGCTGCACTCTCTTGCCCACCAGGTATGCAGTCATCTGGAACGAAAAGGGAAGTATGTGCCTGACATCGTCTTCTCCGGTGGTTTTGCCTTTGAAGACCAGATCTTCAAAGGGCTGGCTCTTGGTGCACCGTATGTGAAATGTATCGGGATGGCCCGCGCACCTCTTACCGCAGCTATGGTGGGAAAAACACTGGGCAGGCACATTGATGAAAAAGTCTTGCCTGTTTATGTTGCGCGTTTCGGGAAAGACAAGGAGCAAATTTTCGTGTCCGCAGCAGAGCTAAGGCACCTGCTTGGACCTGAGCGGTTTGAGGAAGTTCCCACAGGCGCCCTCGGTGTTTACACTTTCTATGAAAGGCTAACGCTAGGACTTAAACAAATTATGTGCGGCAGCCGAAAGTTTGCTGTGCCTTACATCTCGCGGGATGATATATCCGCCCTTACCAGGCAGGCTAATGAGATTAGCGGGATCCCTTACATTATGGAAACTGACCGTGAAGAAATTGAACGGATCTTAGAAAGTTAAATAATACGGACTAAAATTTCTTCAATAAGGGTGGATGCTAAAAATGTATTTCAATATAAATGGATGCGTTGCCGCCGAAATGCTTGGCTCCGCTCTGGCATTTTGCGAGGAGAAGATGGGGTGCAAGGAAGCATTAAGCCTGCTTATAGCGGATGATCCCAACGCAATTGAGTACTTTCGTTATAGTTTAGCAAAACAGGTTGGTTCTTACCTCGGCGAGAACAGCGAATCTGTTCAAGATGTATACATGTATCCCGATACTCTGGAGGAAGAACCTAAGCTTACTTTACCTCTTATATTGATCGTTAATGTTGAGAGACATACTGCCGCCCTGGAATCAGTTGTGGAGGCGATTCAGTACAATTTGCTTGAAGAGTACAGGAAAATGTTTGTCCCGATCACTAATAATTTGTCTGTCTTTCTCCACATTTACATGATAGATTTGACCGATCTGCGGGAACGAAGAGGTTTGGCTGCCAGTATAAACTCTTTATACAAGCCGGCTCTGCGGGTCTGGAGCAGCCGTTGATATTGACGGCAAATCTTCGTTATTCAACTAGAGCTGCTTTTCCACCAATTATATGCTTCCTGATATTTCAGGTAAACTGTTTTTTCTGATTTACATAAAAAAACACTATCCATTTCAGCGGGCTGTAATGAACAGTGTTTTTAATCTAACGGGAGATACAGGCTTATCGGTATGTATTCAGGCTAACAAGCTGCATACGGGCCTATATTCAAGCCCCACCTTCTAATTACCATAATAATCGACACTGGCTCTAGCATCCTTAAAGCGGTTGATCTTTAATTCAGGCCGCGGCAGAGTTCCATATTCAAGAAACTCTATTTGGAAAGAAAGGTTCGTTTTCAGACGCAGTTGCCTGGATAGCATTTTCCGCACATCTTCCTGGCCGGCATTTGTCCCCGGAACAAGTTCGACTTTTAAAATAATGACATCCGCAGCCCCTTTTTTTGTGGCGATTAGCTCATACTCCTCGGCAAGCTGAGGAATAGCGCGAACAACTTCTTCAACCGAAGCCGGGTTAAATAAAACTCCTTTTATTTTTGTGATATGATCTACCCGCCCCAGAACGCCGCCTTTTAGTATGCGAAATGTGCGCCCGCATTCACATGGTTTTCCCCACATGCCGATGTCTTTGGAATCAAACCGTATACAGGGCTGAGCATAACGATCAAAAGCGGTAATTACTATTTTGCCCGGCATATGCAGCTCCTCGACCGGTTCTTCAGTATTAATATCCAGCAGTTCCAGCAGAAATAATGCCTCGTTGACATGCACACCTCCGGGCTGGAAGGAGCACTCATAACCCCATCCGCCAACCTCTGTAGCATTGGCATGATCATATACTTTAGCTCCCCAGAGTTCCTGCATACGGTTTTTAATGGCAGGTACGCTGGCACCGAGCTCGCCGGCGCAAAGAATTTTTTGTATCTTCAGATCCTTAGGGTTAATTTTTAATTTATCCCGACAAACCTCCGCCATGTTTAAAACATAAGTCGGGGTGGCCATTAACGCCGTAGCTTTTAGTTCTTTAATTTTAAGCAAACGCTCCTCTGTATTGAGAATGCCACCGGGAACAACTTCGCAGCCAATCTTTTCACAGGCATAATGTCCCGCCCAGGAGCCCATATATACATTATAGCCAAAGGGGATGAATACCCGATCAGTGTTTCTAAAACCCATCGCCCATAACACATACGACCAGCTTTCATTCCACCACTCCCAATCTTCCCAGGTATCCGGCTGGTATACAGGCTGGCCGGTTGTACTGCTGGTCTGGTGAAACTCTGTAACCTTTTCGAGCGGCACACAGAGACTGTCACCGTAAGGATAAGGTTCTTTAGCCTGAGCAGTGCGATAATCCTCTTTTTGCAAAATAGGCACTCTGGAAATATCCTCCCAGCCTTGCAGTTGATCCGGGTTAAATCCGGCCTGGTCATAAAGCCTTCGATAGAGCCTGGAGTTCTCATATCCCCATTCTACTATGCGCTTAAATTTTTTAAATTGAAAATCTCTTAATTGTTTAGGTGGCAGCGTCTCTAAATAAGGATTCCAATACTCCTTTGCACCTTTAAACTGCATACTCATACTACATACTCCTTTCTTAGAAAAACATTTTTTTCTGAGACAGCTAAGGCTTTCCTAATGAAAAGCAGCGGAATAATCCCGCTATCCATCAGTACTCTTGTATGTTCCCAGGCCCGGCCCGGAAAGGGCAATGACCACATCCGCTCCTTCCATAGCTTGCGGAATTCCTCCGCTGCGCTGGCCGGCATTAGTTGTTCTGATTATTTTGAGTTTTCAAATTGATTTTCTCCTATATCATTTCTACCTTGATGCAGGATTCCCCTGCTAGCACAGGAAATAATATTTTCCACTGTGGCACCCACGGCAAGCAAGGGCCTGATCGTAGCCACATTAGCCGCCCCTACACCAACTACGGCGATCGTTGCCTTTGCCAGATCCTTGCCGACTATTTTCAGCGCATTATACAAGATAAATATAATATCTCCAATGCAATAATGTTGCAGGAGTAGGAACCCGGCACGTCGAATATTCTTTGTAAAATTACTCTTTAGGAGGATATTAACAATGCCTGTTTTGAAAAATTTGATGGAAGAAACCGTTTTGCAGGCAATAGAGGAATTTATGGGCAAAGAAAACATGTGCACTTGTGAACAGTGCCGCCTCGATGTCGCGGCAATAGCACTTAATAATCTTCCCCCTCGTTATGTGGTTACTCCTAAGGGCGCCTCTTATGCCCGTGCAGATCTGCTCGAACTGCAAAAATACGTGGATGTCATCGGTGCAATCACTAAAGCCATCAAATTGGTTAAAGAACATCCCCGTCACAATAGTAAAGGGCCGTCAAAATAATTTTGCTTAGATAATTCCGGCTGTAAGAAGAATAAAAGCATTCTGTTACCGTAAGAATAAGGTTACCGTAAGAATAAGTTTGGCTAATGTTTAGCTGTTGCTTAACCGGCTAAAATCTTCCTCCGATAAAACTTTTATGCCCAATTCTTTTGCTTTATCCAGTTTAGACCCGGGATTTTCCCCTGCCAATACATAATCGGTATTTTTACTGACGCTGCCGGCTACTTTGCCTCCTTTTGATTCGATCAGCTCCTTCGCCTGTTGACGCGTATAATTTGATAGTGTCCCGGTTAGGACAAAAGTATATCCTTTGAAATTTTCTGCAGCAGCAATTTCTTGATGCTCCTCTACTAGAGAAAAATTTACCCCGGCCATTTCCAGCTTTTGAAGAATATCTTCTGTATCTTGCTGCTTAAAAAACTCCTGCAAAGAAAAAGCAATTTTGGGACCTATTTCCTCCAGCATCGTAATCTCTTCAATGGTGGCGGAAGCGATCCGCTGCAGGTTTTTAAAATGGAGAGCCAGAATACGTGCTGCCCTTTCTCCAACGAAGCGCATCCCGAGGGCAACTAATAACCTGGAAAGATCATTTTGTTTGCTCTGCTGCAGCGCTTCAAGCAAATTTTCTGCAGATTTTTCCCCCATTCGTTCTAATTTTACCAGATCCTCTTTCTTTAAAAAATACAAATCGCCAACATCTTTTACAAGCCCGGAAGCATAAAGCTGTTCGGCCAGCGAATCTCCAAGGCCGGTTATATCCATGGCACCCCTGGATGCAAAATGGATGATGCGTTCAATCAACTGTGCAGGACAGCCCGGGTTTATACATCTTAAAGCTACTTCGCCTTCCGGACGTGTTAAATCCCTGCTACAGGAAGGACAAACGGCCGGCATGGAAAAAGTTTCTTCCTTTCCCGTCCTTTTCTCCTTCAAAACCTTGACAATTTCCGGTATAACGTCTCCCGCTTTGTGGACAACGACTTCATCTCCGATCAAAACTTCTTTTTCTTTCAGGATATCTTCATTGTGCAGACTTGCTCTTTTTATTACCGAGCCTGCGATAAGAACCGGTTCAAGAATCGCTACAGGTGTCACTGTCCCCGTCCGGCCTACATTTACCTCGATATCTTTTATACGGGTGATCCCTTCCTCGGAGGAAAATTTAAAGGCTGCAGCCCATCGCGGAGCCCTGCTGGTATGACCGAGTTGCTGCTGCCGCTCAAGGTCATTTACCTTTAGGACAACACCATCTATTTCATAAGGCAGCTCCGGGCGCCTTGCACCTATCAAACGGCAATAATCCAGCGCTTCCTCCAAACCGCTTAAAAGGGAAACATGATCATTAACTTTAAAACCCAGTTCCCTTAGATATTGCAGCGAATCCCAATGTGTGCTTAACTCTTTTGTACCGGAAAGAGCAATTAATGAATAGCTAAAAATATCAAGCGGCCTCTTTGCTGCAACTCTGGGATCAAGCTGTCTCAGTGAACCGGCGGCAGCATTACGGGGATTGGCAAAAAAGGATAATCCCTGTGATTCCCGTTTTTTGTTCAGCAGAAGAAAATCTTTGCGCGGGATAAAAACTTCACCCCTTATTTCAGCGGTAATATTCTCTTTCAAGCGCAAGGGAAGGCTCCGGATCGTCAACAGGTTATGCGTAATATCCTCCCCGGTATAACCGTCTCCCCTTGTCGAACCCCTTTTGAAGGCTCCATCTTCATAATAAAGCGAGACAGCAAGCCCGTCTATTTTGGGCTCGCCGACCAAGGAAATAACCCCTGTATTAAACGCCCTTCCGATTCGCCTGTAGAAATCTGTTAGTTCACTTTCCGCAAAGATATTCTCCAGGCTGAGCATCGGAACCAGGTGCTTAACCTGCCGAAAAGACGATACAGGCATGCCGCCGATCCGCTTAGACGGAGAGTCAGATGTAACCAACTCCGGATATAGCTTCTCTAATTCCAGAAGCTCCTTCATTAAACGGTCAAACTCCGCATCGCTGATCTGAGGGTTATCTAAAACATGGTAGTAATAATTATGCCTGTTAAGCAGTTCTTTTAATTGTTCCAAACGACCGGCAGCCTCATTTTTCTCCATTAATTCGCAGACTTCCCTTCAAATTCACAGACTTCCCTTCATCCCTTAATGCGACAGGGAGAACCGTCCCCTTTGTCGCACCCTTTGTCGCACATCCCTCAATGCGCTGGGGAGAGCCGTCAGACTGTGTGAAA
>CAZQXY010000005.1:7742-30624 GCA_964597455.1 uncultured Desulfovibrionaceae bacterium | reverse complement strand
CTGCTGGACCTTAAGCCGCAAAGTTTACTCATAGGGTTACCACTTATGTCCTTTTTATTTACTGAGGTGCGGAAGTTTTGAAGAAAAACAGGCGGGATCAGAAAAGAAGAACCATATTGTGGGTAATACTGGTTAGTTTCTGGACCTTTATACTGGCTGTTATTTTCTCATTGGTATCACAATTACTGCTGAAAAACCTGCAGTCGGTTTTAATCTCGTTTATTCTTTTAATATTAGTAATTTTTACCGGTATTTTCTTTGATATAATCGGCACAGCGATAACAGCTGCTGATGAAAAACCCTTTCATTCCAAAGCAGCCAAGAAGATTTACGGTGCTAAAAAAGGAATTTACCTGGTACGCGATGCCGATAAGATCGCCAATTTTTGCAATGATGTTATCGGTGATATTTGCGGTATTATAAGCGGTAGTATCGGGGCGATCATTATTATCAGTCTGGCGGTGGGAGTGCGGGAACCAGGCGAAATATACTTAAGCATTATTATGACAGGCCTTGTTTCGGCGATAACTGTAGGCGGCAAAGCATGCGGCAAGTCAATGGCTATTAATAATTCAATAGAAATTGTTTTGGCTGCAGCACGTATTATAACAACCCTCGAGAAGGCAATGTTTTGGAAAAACCGCAAACAGCGCAGTGATCATTGAAGAAGGAGTAGTTTTTTGAAATCCTAACTATTTTCCAGAAAAGGCAACCTCTATTTTTTTGTTCAGGATGTGGTTTTTTGAAGCTATTATTGCAGGGTATCAATGAGCCTGCTGATTTAAGAAGACTTAAAGTTAGCGAACTTGAACGCCTTGCCGTCGAAATAAGGGAACTGATGGTTAAGGTTATCTCAAAAAGAGGAGGGCATCTGGCTTCCAGCTTGGGTGTTGTTGAGCTGACGCTGGCTCTTCATTACATATTTAACACACCGGAAGATAAAATAATATGGGATGTGGGACACCAGTGTTATGCCCATAAAATCCTGACAGGACGCAGGGAGCAGTTCGAGACGATCAGATGTTATGACGGGATTAGCGGTTTTCCTAAAAAAGATGAAAGCCCTTATGATGTTTTTGGCGTCGGACACAGCAGTACATCGCTCTCTGCAGCCCTGGGGCTGGCTCAGGCCAGGGATCTGCGGCAGAAAAAATTTTCCGTTGTAAGTGTTATCGGGGACGGTGCATTAACAGGAGGTATGGCCTTTGAGGCACTAAACTATGCCGGGGATGTTAAGACCGATCTAATTGTCGTCTTAAACGATAACGAGATGTCTATTGACCCGAATGTAGGCGGAGTGCACTCGTATCTGGCAAGGATGAGAACTGATCCAAAATATTTCCGCTTAAAAGAGGATCTGGAACAGCTGCTGGAAAGAATTCCCGCTATCGGCCGCACCATGCTGCGCTCTGCCGAACGTTTCAAAGACAGCGTCAAATACTTGCTGATTCCGGGGATGCTCTTTGAAGAACTTGGTTTTACGTATTTGGGACCTGTAAACGGGCATAATATTCCGGTTTTGCTGGCACTTTTCCGGGAGGCCAGAGGGGTTAAGGGTCCCATATTAATCCATGCCGTAACAAAGAAAGGCAAGGGCTATGCTTATGCTGAAAAGAACCCGCTTTTATTTCACGGAGTGGGACCCTTTGATAAAGATACTGGAAAATCACTGCAAATAAATAGCACAGCTACAACCTACAGCCAGGTTTTCGGCCATGCGATGGAAGAGTTCGCTGCCGGCGATGATGAAATAATCACCATAACTGCGGCGATGACCAGCGGTACCGGTCTGGAAGGGTTCGCCCTCAGGTGGCCGGAACGTTTTTTTGATGTTGGGATTGCCGAACAGCATGCTGTTACAATGGCCGCGGGTTTTGCTGTTGAGGGGTTAAAGCCGGTGGTTGCTATTTACAGCACTTTTCTGCAAAGAGCATATGATCAAATCCTGCACGATGTCTGCCTGCAAAATCTGCCTGTGATTTTCGCCATTGACCGCGCAGGTCTGGTGGGTGAGGACGGGGAAACCCATAATGGTCTTTTTGATATTGCTTATCTGCGTCATCTGCCGGGTATAGTGTTCATGGCGCCCGGCAACGGTGCTGAGCTGGCTTCCATGTTGAAAACGGCCCTTGCTCTTAAATGCCCGGCGGCAATCAGGTATCCGCGGGGAAAAGCAAACGAACCTTTGCCGCAAGACCCGGCCGTGCTGCCGTTGGGAAAAGGTGTTCTTTTAAAAGAAGGCAGCGATATTTTAATCCTGGCAGCAGGCTGCATGGTTGCGGATGCTCTTGAAGCTCATGAACTGCTCTTAAAAGAGGGGATTCAAAGCTGCATTATCAACCCCCGCTTTATCAAACCTCTGGACAGTGAGCTGATCTGTCGCTGGGGCATTAAATGCGGTAAAATTCTGACGGTGGAAGATCACCTGCTTGCCGGAGGGTTTGGCAGCGCAGTTTTAGAGCTCCTTGAGGAGGAAGGGATGAAAGGGGTGCGCCTGAAGCGCCTGGGATTTCACGACCCCTTTACCGGAAGGGGGAGCAGGGATTACCTGCTGAAACTTCACGGGCTGAGCAGCAAAGGGATAGCGGATGCGGCTCTCCAACTCTGCCGGGAAGGTGAGAAGAAATAAGCAAATGGCCGGGGAGAAAGAAAAAAAACGCCTCGATGTTCTGCTGGTAGAAAAAAATATTTTCCCTACGCGAAGCCGCGCCAGAGCTGAAATCATGGCCGGTAATGTGTTTGTAAATGGGAGAAAAAGTGATAAACCGGGAACACTTACCCCGATCCTCGCAAAGATTGATATACATAAACCTGCAAATCCGTACGTCAGCAGGGGAGGGTTGAAGCTTAAAAAAGCGCTGGATGAGTTTGGGATCGATTTAAAGGGGAAAATCGTTCTTGATATAGGTGCTTCCACGGGAGGTTTTACACAGTGCGCTTTGGATAACGGGGCGGAGAAAGTGTATGCCCTTGATGTTGGTTATGGCCAGCTGGCCTGGGTATTGCGTAACCATCCCAGGGTTGTAAATATGGAACGATTTAATGTCCGCCTATTAAAAAAGGAAGACTTGGCACCTATGCCGCAACTGGCGGTAATTGATGTTTCTTTTATTTCTCTGGAAAAAGTACTGCCGGTCGTTGCCGCGCTGAGTATCAACGAAGTAATCTGCCTGATTAAACCCCAGTTTGAAGCCCTTCGCTCTCAGGTTTTGAAAAAAGGTGTGATCAGAGATAAAGGGGTTCATGAGGAAGTCCTGGAGAAGATCGCCAACCTTTCTTTAGAGCTTGCTTATCGTGTGGAGGGGATCACTTTTTCTCCCTTGAAAGGGCCTAAAGGCAACATCGAATTTCTAGTATATCTTTTTCGCGATGGTGGCCAGGCGATCCAGCCGGGAGAGAAACTGCTTGGAGAGCTTCAGTGCCTTATTAAAGAAGTAGTTCTGGAGGCCCATTCTTGCCTGAAAAAGAGTTGAGAAATTTACAGGGAAGGGGGAAGGTGCGTTGTTAAAAGGTATCGGCGTAATACCCAACTGGCAGAAGAAAAAGGTGCCGGAGGTTGTCGCAGGCATCAAAAGCTTCTTCGGCGTCCACGGTATCCCTGTACATGTTGCACCAGAAAAAGATCCCCTTTTGCACGTGGCTTCGCCAATAAATGAAATCCAAAAATGGCCGCAAACAATTGATCTGGTAATAGTTGTTGGAGGTGACGGCACTTTTTTAAGGGCCTCCAGGGAGCTGGCCTGTACAAATCTTCCTATTTTAGGAATCAATTTAGGTCACAAAGGTTTTTTGGCCGAAATTGAAATCGACAAGCTAAGCTATTTTATGGAAAAACTTGTTACGGGAGACTATCGGCTAGGGGAACGGATGATGCTGCATACCGAAGTAATCAGGGATGAGCAGCATTTCGCTTCATCTATTTCATTGAATGACGTCATTGTCTCCAGAGGGCCGTTTTCCAGGATTATTAGAATTGATACATATATTAATCATGATTTTTTAGAGAGTTATCCGGGGGATGGGGTGATCATCGCCAGCCCGACAGGATCTACCGGTTATTCTTTGTCTGCCGGCGGTCCGGTTGTAAACCCGTTTCTAAATGTGCTTGTAGTTACTCCTATTTGCCCCCATCTGCTCTATCAGCGTTCTGTAATTGTCGATCAAAATGATATTGTATCTTTAACCGTAGCTACAAAGGGTGCCGATATTTTTTTGACGCTGGATGGCCAGGAAGGCTTTGCCTTAAAGTATAACGATTCCATTCATATCAGGCGGGCAGATTGTGTAACAAAAGTAATAACCTTCGAAGAAAACAATTTTTATAAGCTGTTACATGATAAACTAATGTAAAATCCGGCTAATGGATTACTGCACTAATCCAGCCGGAGATCTGCTTTGCCTTTTGAATTTTTTCGGGAAGGTGTTTCAGAATGCTTTTATTTTTACATCTGCGGGATTTTGCCCTGATAGATGATCTATCGTTAGAGTTCTTCCCCGGTATGAATGTATTAACAGGAGAAACAGGGGCTGGGAAATCAATTCTGATTGGAGCAATTAACCTTATCCTGGGTGAGAGGGCAGCCAGCGAGCAGGTGAGGACGGGATGCGGCAGGGCAATTATCGAAGCGGTTTTTGATATCTCTGAAGTTGACGTCCAATTAAGCAAAATACTGGAGGCATACGGCCCTGATTTTGAAAGTGAGCTGATCGTTACCAGGGAAATATCACGCAGCGGCCGGAATACCTGCCGGGTAAACGGGCGCATTGTTCCCCTGACAGCCTTAAAAGAGCTGGGTATGATTCTGGTTGATCTTCACGGTCAGCACAGCCACCAGTCCCTTTTAAGACCCGAACAGCATTTATACCTGTTGGATGAATTCGGGGATGAGGAGCTCTTGAAGGTCAAACAGCAAATGATTATTTTCCTTGATCGCCGGCGGGAGATCAAAAGGAAACTGAACGAACGCGGTATAACCCCCCGGCAGCGGGAGCGCCGGCTTGAAATGCTCTGTTTTCAAAGGGATGAGATTAACGATGCTTCGATCAGTGCAGATGAAGAGAACAGCTTAAGGGAAAGGTTGCTGATCCTGGATAATATGGAGAAAATACTCTCCACGGTTAACAGGGCATATAACCAAATCTATGGTAATGATCATGACTTACCGGCTGTTTTGGATACGGTTAACAGTTTTACAGAAGAGTTTTCTTCCCTGGTTAAGGTTGATGCCGCTCTTTCTTCTTTCGTTCAAGTCCTGCAGGAGATCAGTGCCGGGTTATCAGAACTGGGACATGATCTTTACTCCTATCTGGAGGGGCTTGTTTACTACCCTGAGGAAAAAAAAGAAATAGAAGATCGGCTGGAACTGTACCGCCGTTTAAAATCAAAATACGGGGCAACCGTTGAGGAGATTCTTGCTTTTGCCGAACAGTGCCGGCATGAAATATGTGTTTTAGAAAACAGCGAGCAAGAATCGCTGCTTTTGGAAAAACAGCTGCAAGAACTGCAGGTTGAAATTGAGGCTTTTGCCGAACAGCTATCGTGCAAAAGGAAAGAAACAGCCCAAAAACTTGAACAGCAGGTGGCGGAAGCTCTTCAGGAATTGGGGATGGAAGGTGCCTGTTTTTCCGTTGGTTTTACTCCCAAAGATACTCCGGACCACAGAGGGAAAGAAGAACTGGAATTTTTATTTTCCGCGAATCCCGGAGAACCTTTAAAACCTCTGGCGCGTATAATATCTGCCGGAGAAATGGCCAGGGTAATGCTCGCCTTAAAAAGCATCCTTGCCGAGCAGGATAATATCCCTGTATTAATTTTTGATGAAATTGACAGCGGTATTGGAGGTAAAACTATCCAGAAAGTAGCTGAAAAAATGGTAAATCTGAGCAGAAAGCACCAGATTATTTCGGTAACACACAATGTCCTTATCGCGAGCGCAGCCGATCACCAGTATTACATATACAAAGAAATAACTGAAGGTCGTACGACAACACGTGTGAACTATCTCGAGGGTGAAAACAGGGTCCTGGAAATTGCCCGCATGCTCAGTGGTAACGATACCGGTGAAATAACCAGGCGTCATGCTGAGGAGCTATTAAAAAAATCGCGTGGATGACCTGAATTATTGCTAAGGATATCGACCGCAAAACCTCATTTAAAAAAAAATGAGGTTTTTTATTGTTATTAATACCAAATAAAACATTAAGGTTATGTTAACAAGTGGAGCATAAAAAAAACTCCCGGAGGCAATTTAAAATTGGTTCTTAAAAAATTGCATTGTTACCGGGAGGATTTAAGGATGAGCAACTTTCACAGAAAAAGAAACATACTAATGATCGTAACGATCTTTGCAGTTCTTTTTTTATTGTTTCTGCCGCTGGAAATAAGAATTCACCTCGAAGATAATATCCGGCTTTTTGAAGGGCAGGAACATTCTTACTCTGTTAAATTTCCCTTCCACCTTTACATCAAAGCTGATCGGGAGGATATTCTTGATATCAACGGCTCCCCTGTGGGCGGCGATGAAATTTGCCTGCTGGGATATAAGAACGATCTCTCGCTGCGTGGTGTTTCCCGGGGAAACGTGAACCTGGAATTAAGCCTTTTTAAGGGGCTTATTCCCATCAAGCAGCTGACTGTAAGTGTTTTGCCGGAGATGGAACTAATCCCGGGCGGCCATTCTATCGGGATTAAACTTCATGAAAAAGGAGTATTGGCTGTAGGATATTTTTATCTGGAAAACGGAGAGAAAACATTTTCGCCTGCCGAGGAGGCCGGGATTCTGATCGAAGATGTCATTATTGAAGTGAACGGTACAACAATAGATGATATTGATATGGCTGCCGGTGTAATCAAAAGTGAATCTGCAAAAGGGAATTTGAAGTTTACCATTAAACGAAAAGGAGAAACGGTTATCGTAAATGTCGTCCCTTACTCCTGCCCGAAGACCGGGGAAAAACGGATCGGCTTATATATCAGGGATACCGCTGCCGGCGTAGGGACGTTAACTTTTTATGATCCTGAAAATGATTGTTATGGTGCGCTGGGCCATATTATTAACGACCTGGATACCAACGCAGCCCTGGAAATTAACGACGGCATGATTGTAAGAGCTGATATAGTGAACATTAAAGCGGCACGGAGAGGCCAGCCCGGTGAAAAAGCGGGGATTTTTCGAGAAGGAAAGGATATTTTGGGAAGTATCAGGAAAAACTGTAATTTTGGGATATACGGTGAGTTGCAAAATGTTGGGAAGTATATCACACCGTATCCTGATCCTATCCCCCTGGGCCTGGCCTTTCAAGTTGAACCGGGGCCGGCGGAACTTCTTACCGTTGTAGAGGGAAACAAAATACAAAGTTTTGAGATTGAGATCGAAAGGGCGGTAAATAAACATACTCCTGGTGATAAAGGAATTATTTTACGCATTGTTGACGAAGATTTACTGGAGTTAACGGGAGGCATCGTCCAGGGTATGAGCGGCAGTCCGATTATCCAGAACGGCTGCCTGATTGGAGCCGTAACCCATGTTTTCGTCAATGACCCCACGAGAGGTTACGGGATTTATGCCGAATGGATGGTAAGAGAAACAGATATAATTCCAGTTTCTTAAAATTTTTTCATAAAAATTAAATAAAAATTAAAAAATCTTAATTAATAGAAGGAACTGTTTTTTTGATGTCGAATAATTATATGAAAAGAACAATTCAGTTAATTAAGGGGGTTTCAAAATGTTTAAAATATTAATAGCGGATGATAATAGGGAATTCAATGAACTTTTGTCGGAGTATTTAAGTAAAGAAGAGGATATGGAAATTACCGGCAACGCTTTTAATGGCAAGGAAGTGCTGGAACTGGTAAAAGAAAAAAATCCTGACATTATTCTTCTTGATATTATTATGCCTCACCTTGATGGGATCGGAGTGCTGGAAGAATTAAATAAAATGGAGCTCTCCCCGAAAGCGAAAGTGATTATGTTGACTGCTTTTGGACATGAAAACATAACTCAAAGGGCAGTCGAGCTGGGGGCATCTTATTATATACTTAAACCGTTTAATTTGGAGGTTCTGGCGGAAAGAATCCGTCAGCTGGGGAAAGTACCTGCCGGGGACGGGAAGATACAGGCTAATCCGGTAAAAAATATGCAGATTAGAAAAGATAATGGCTATATTGAGGAAATTACCCAGATTATTCATGAAATTGGAATTCCGGCGCATATAAAGGGTTATCTTTACCTGCGCGATGCCATCTCCATGGTAGCTGAGGAGATTGAGCTGCTTGGTTCAATTACAAAAATACTCTACCCGCGCATTGCTCAAAAATATGAAACTACGCCGAGCAGGGTGGAACGGGCAATTCGCCATGCTATTGAAGTAGCCTGGGCCAGGAATAATATTGATACGATAAAAAAATTCTTTGGCTACACAATTAATACTGAAAAAGGTAAACCTACAAATTCTGAGTTTATTGCCCTGGTAGCCGATAGGATTCGTTTAAAAAATAAAAAGTACGACTACAAGGTACTTTAGCGGGAAGTAAAAATGCAGAGCAAGTAAAGGTTTTTAAATTGATCGAAAAGGCGTTTAAGGCGCCTTTTTTTGTTTAAATTTAATAAATAGGGTTAAATTAAATAGGGTTAATCTAATATGTTCAGGTATTATAATGTGAAATGCTTCAGGAGTATACTATGGAAAAGATCTATAAGGGAACCCTAAAAAAGGACCGCCGAACGAAGAACCTCTGTAAAAGGTTGCAACCTGGCGATATTGCTTTAATCGCACATAAAAACCTTGATGAGCTGGCGGGGCAGGAACTTGCAGAAAGAGGGGTTAAAGCGGTAATCAATGTCGATAACACGTTTAGCGGCGAATATCCCGCGTTTGGAACAAAAGTATTGCTCGATCAGGGCATTTACGTTTTGGATAATCTAGGCGACCATGTATATTCCCTTGTCCGTGAGGGGGAGATTATTACCATAGCGGGAAGCACTATTTATTATGGGGAAGAAATACTGGGGCAAGGCAGAGTAATAAGCAAGCAATTTCTGCATAAGAAACTGGAGCAAGCAGAAAAAAATTTAAAAAAGCAGCTGGATTTATTTGTCCAAAATACCCTGGATTATGCCAGAAGGGAAAAAGATCTAATACTAAAAAACCTGGATCTGCCGGATATTAAAACCAGGCTGGCCGGGAAACATGTGCTCATAGTTGTAAGGGGTAAAAATTATAAGCAAGATTTGCAAGCGATACGTTCGTATATCAGAGAAGTTCAGCCGGTGCTTATCGGTGTTGACGGAGGTGGGGACGCCCTTTGCATGATGGGGCTCAGACCCCAACTCATTATTGGAGATATGGACAGTGTCGGGGATCGATCGCTAAAAAAAGCCGGAGAAATAATCGTTCACGCTTATCCGGACGGCAGGGCGCCCGGGATGGAGCGTATTTCCCGCATGGGCTTGGAGGCAAAAGTAATTGCGGCGCCCGGTACCAGTGAAGATCTGGCATTTCTATTAGCTTACGAAAGTAAAGCTGAACTGATTGTGGCTGTGGGTTCCCATTCCCATATGCTTGATTTTTTGGAAAAGGGAAGGAAAGGTATGGCTTCAACTTTCCTTGTAAGATTAAAAATGGGTCATAAGCTGGTGGATGCCAGAGGCCTTGCCCATCTGTACCGTGGAGGTATAAGATGGCAGTATTTATCAATCTTAGTGGCTGCAGCACTTTTCCCAATCGTTGTGCTGGCCTCTTTTTCCCCGCTTGTCCGTCATTTTTTATACCTTCTTTCCTGGAGGTTCGGTTTTCTTTAAATTGACTTAACTGTAAAGGCGTGTTTTTATGGACCAGCAAAATCATTTTTTTTCACTAATAGCTGTGTTTCTAGCCCTGGGAATCGGAATTCTGATCGGTGCATCCATGGGAGAAAATGCGCTTGTCCATAATCAAATTGCGGTTATCGAAAGTTTAAGAAATGAAATTGTGCGTTATAAAGATGAGGTTAATACTTACTTTTCGTCGTTAACTCTTCTGGAAAAAGAGCTGTTACATTGGGAAACCCTGGAGGAAGATTATTTAAACCCCTTGCTACTGGAAGATAAACTGGCAAACCATGCTGTTAAAGTGCTTGTCCGGGAAGAAATGCCCGGGGAACTGCTTGATTTTTTGGAGTTAACCGGAGCGGCTTATCACCTTTATATTTTTGGCGAAGAATTTTACGGGGAAGAACCCGTTTTATTGCATAATCTTGTGGGTGAAGAGCTAATCATCAACGATAAAGCCGAACTGTATAATATTCTGGGAAATGAGTTGGCCCTGCCTCCCGAAGCATACCGGGAGATGGCCGGCGAGAGTATCCTGAATATCCTGTGCGAAAAAGGAATGCTGGAGATAGTATCCGGCAAAAAGACCCCAAACGAAGAAAGCATTCTCCCGCCGGATGAATGCAGGCGGGAAATATTTATCGCCGGCAGTTTCCCGGGACAGTTTATTGATTATCTTGTGGAAAGGGTTGGAACCGAGCAGATTATTATCTGGCAGGATTTTATTACCGGTATTGATGGTATTACCGGTACAGAAAATGACCCGGCTTCCTTTGCCGGGCATGGCGCGGGGACTTTATTCGGCAAATTAAAACTGCTGGAGTTAATCAATAAAAGTTGCTGCGGTGCTAAAGAATGTGCCGGGACTATCCAGAACTAAATACAGTATGCATTGCTGTCTAAGGGGGGGATAGAAGGTTGTATGTTTCCGCGATTGTACCGGCCTATAACGAAGAGGGCTGGGTTGGTAAAACAGTGGAGGCTTTGTTCAAGCTGCCTGATATAGATGAGGTGATTGTTGTCGACGATGGCTCGTCGGATAGGACAGCTCTTGAAGCCTTAAATGCCGGGGCCGTTGTTTGCCGCAACAGTACAAACAGGGGGAAAAGCCAGGCACTGCGTGACGGAGCCGGTGTTTCCAGGGGAGAATTGCTGGCCTTTGTAGATGCCGATCTCAGGGGTTCGGCTCTGGAGGTGCACAAGCTTATACTACCTGTTGCAGCGGATGAAGCGGATATGACAGTGGCCCGATTTAATTCTTCAGGAAAAGCAGCGGGGCTGGGGTTGGTAAAAGCTCTCGCTTACTGGAGTATTCGATTATATACAGGGCAGGAGATGCTGGCTCCTCTTTCGGGGCAGCGTGTAATCAAGCGTTCTCTCTGGGAAACGCTGGATTTCAAGGCTGAAGGTTTTGCCGCAGAAGTTGCGCTGACAATTGAAAGTATCAGGAAAGGCTTCCGGGTAAAAGAGATTCCGGTGGAGATGAGCCACCGGATGTGGGGGAACGATTTTCGCTCTTATCTTCACCGGGGCTCCCAGTTTTTTGCGGTGATGAAACTGCTCTTACATTATAATTTTTAAAAAGTGTTTTCGAAAATCTAAAAAAGGGGTTCTCACTTAGAATATGGAGAGCATAACTGGAATAGTCCTCATTCCGGGGGTGACAGCTTATTTTTTGACTCCTTTATTTATTAAGCGCCTGGAAAGTAAAGAAAAAACGGTTACGATAAACTATGAGGGGAAAAAGGTTGTGACAGCGGGCGGGATCATTTTACTGGCGGCATATTTGTTTTCCTCCTTGTTTTTATACTATTACAGTCCGCATGATTCCTACCCTTTCCGCCCACTGATTCCCGGGGGGCTTGCGCTGCTATATTTCGGGGGGATCACCTTGCTGGGCGCTGTGGATGATTTCTTTGGCGAAAAGAAATGTAAGGGTTTCCGCGGGCACCTGTATAAATTGTGGAGAGGGGAAGGCATTTCCACCGGTATCTACAAAGCTGCGGGAGGGGGAATAATGGGGTTTGTTCTCGCAGCTTTTACGGTGGGAGGTTATGCCTGGCCCGAATGGATCCTTAAAGGGCTTTTCCTGGCCCTATTTTCCAATATCTTTAATCTCCTGGATACCAGGCCGGCAAGGGCAGCAAAGGCTTTTTTTGTTTTTTCACTATTGCTGATGCTTTTTAAAGGTCCTGTTCCGCTGCTTTTTTCACTCTGGAGCGCGCTTTATGTTTATTTGTTCTGGGAAACAAAAACAGACATTATGCTGGGTGACGCGGGCGCTTATCTGCTGGGAGGAGTGCTGGGCTATTATTTAATCCTTAACTTATCGCTGGAATATTTACTGGTGATCAGCTTTTTATTAGTATTCCTGCACTGGTATTTAGAAAAATTTTCGCTCAGCAGGCTCCTGGAAGAAAAAGTACTCTTTTACCGTCTGAGACGAACGAATGGGAGAGGTTGAATTGATCGAAACCGGAGCGGGTATTGTAGATAAAATTCTCTGGTCGAGGGAAGGAATACAATGTTTAGAGGTAAGCAGGGGAGAAATAAGTGAAAAAGCCATAAATTATCCCTTTCTTACCGGAACGGCCTTGCCGGGGCACAAGGTTATTTTAAATACAACCGCCATGAAGCTCGGGCTGGGAAGCGGAGGTTACCATTTCGTTATTGCCAATGAGGCCACCGCTAATAAAACTTTATCGCCCGGAGGCCATATCATTAAGTTACGTTATACGCCGCTGCAGCTTAAAGTGCAGGTTTATGAAGAGGTTCTGAAGGATAAGCATCCTGCCCTGGCAACAGATAAATATCAGGGTTTGAAGAATGTGCCGGTTGTAATTGGTGAGCTGCATAGCATGCTGGCCCCTTTCATCCTGGCGCTGAAGGGGTTAAATCCGGGGTGCAGGATAGTATATATCATGACCGATAGCGCCGCGTTGCCGCTTTACTTCAGCAATACGGTGCACCGTTTAAAAAGCGATGCTTACCTTGCGGGTACGGTGACCTGCGGCCATGCCTTCGGAGGGGATCTGGAAACGATTAATATTTATACCGCCCTGATGGCCGCCAGAGAAGAGCTTGGTGCAGAGGTAATTGTCGTTATACCGGGACCTGGTGTCGTCGGGACTTCTACACGTTACGGCTTTGGCGGTATAGAGCAGGGGGAACATATTGACCGGATCTGCAAGCTGGGAGGGGTGCCGGTCCTCATACCCAGGATAAGCTTCAGTGACAGCAGAGCGAGACATTTCGGATTCAGCCACCATACGCTAACCGCTCTCGGGGAAATCTCTTCTTACAAGGCTTGCTTACCGTTGCCGGCTTTTGACAGAAAAAAAATGCTGCATCTGCTTCAGCAATTGAAAATGAATGACTTGCTTAAAAAACATCGTGTTGCCATTTTAAAAAGCGCCGGATTATTACGTTTGCTCAAGAATAAGGGCTATGATCTGCATACAATGGGCAGAGGTATCGATGAAGACCCCACTTTTTTTGCTGTCGCGGCAACAGCTGCTTTACTTACGGATAAATTGCTCAGAAAAAAAAAGGCTAAAAAATAAAACAAGGCAAATGAAGAATTCTTCTTCTTAACATATTCTCTTTCAAGGGAACATATTATTAAGCAGTATAGAAGGACAAACCCCTCGGAGAGTTTATTATGTTAAAGCGCCTTCAGAGAGAATTTTTGGAATATATCAGGGAAAACCTGGGTATATATACTGTTGTTACTGCATTTTTTCTGGCTGGGATTATCGCCGGGCCGATTCTGCTCGGTTTTTTGCAGGATAATCAGGTAACAGAGTTGGGAACGGCAATGAGCTGTTTTTTTGATGGTCTAAAAAATGATGCCGATATTGTCCTGCAGCCGTTGGAGTTATTAAAAACATCTTATCTGAAGAATATCCTGCTGTTATCAGTGCTGTGGCTGCTGGGGTTGCTCTGGATGGGTTTTCCTTTTATTTTACTTATGCTCCTTCTTAAAGGTTTTGCCATCGGTTTTACCGTTGGATTTATGGTAAGGCATTATTCGCTGAAAGGGATTATCTTTTGTTTAGCGGCTGTATTGCCGCATAATATTATTCTGGTCCCCGGTTACCTTATTGCAGGGGCTACAGCGATGACTTTTTCAATTTTAAAAATTAAAAACCGTTTAGCTAAAAAACATACAGACAGGAGGCTGCATTTCCAACAGTACTGTATGATGATGTTTGCGGCATTGGTTTTTGCTTTATTCGGCGGTCTGGTTGAAGCCTATATAACACCTGTTTTTATGGAGCTTGTGATTAACATAATTTAATTGAAAAAAGGATTTAGGCAAAATGTGTGGAATAACTTATTAAAATTGCTGTTTTTTAGTTAAAGGGGATAACCTTGGATGGAGAGGATTTTAAAGGATTTCATTTATTTTCTTTCGGTAGAAAAAGGGCTTGCGGAAAATACTCTGGAATCATATCAACGGGATTTGAAGAAGTATTTACAGTTTTTAAGCCGTCAGGGGGTAACTGATTTCAGCGAAACCTCAAAAAAAATAATTCTGGAGTATTTAGCCGAGCAAAAACAAAAGGGACTGGCTGTTTCTACTTTGACAAGAAATTTAGCCTCTATCCGTTCCTTTTATCAATTTCTTCTTCAGGAACAAATAATCCAGGAAAATCCCGCCGGGGAGCTTGAATCTCCAAAAGCAGAAAAAAAGTTGCCTACTGTTTTATCGTTTAAAGATATTGAACTGTTGCTTGATCAGCCACAGCCGAAAAAAAGCATCGGCATGAGGGACAAAGCGATGCTGGAGTTGCTGTATGCTACAGGAATACGCGTTTCAGAACTGGTTTCTTTGAATCTGGATAACGTTAACCTGAAAATGGCTTTTTTAAAATGCGAAGGTAAGGGTAATAAGGAAAGAATTGTACCGCTTGGTTCTGTAGCGATAAAGAGCATTCATGAATATCTTCAAAACGGCAGGTTCAAGTTACTCAAACAAAAGGACGAAAAAGCGCTTTTTGTAAATCAGCACGGCAAACGGTTAACCCGTCAGGGTTTCTGGAAAATATTGAAAAAATACGCTTTGAGAACAGGGATCAATACGGAGATTACCCCTCATACACTGCGCCATTCATTCGCAACGCATCTGCTAGAAAACGGAGCAGACCTTCGCTCTGTACAGGAGATGCTTGGTCATGCGGATATCTCAACCACACAAATATACACCCAGATTACCAGGAAAAAAATAAAAGAAATTTACAACCAGACACATCCTCGTGCCTAAGACCAGATCTGTTTCCTTTTTCTAGGGGCGCTGTCTTTTAAATTTCTGTAATTCTGTATTTTTTTAAAGGGGGTAATGACATTTCAATCAACAGGGTATTTATGCTAGTATTGGACGGTGCAGGAGTTGGGGCTTTGCCGGATGCTGAAAAATATGGCGATGCAGGAAGCAACACCCTGGGACATGTTCTGCAGAACAGGAAACCGAAGATTGAAAATCTCATTTCCCTTGGGCTGGGTGAAATCTTAAACGCTAATAGCCACGGGGGCCCTGTGGATAACATACTCGGAGCCTACGGTAAAATGGCCGAGCTTTCTCCCGGCAAAGATACGATTTCAGGACACTGGGAACTGGCCGGATTGGTCCTGAAAAATCCCTTTCCCCTTTACCCGCAGGGTTTTCCTGCCGAAATAATCCGTTCTTTTGAGCAGATGACCGGGTGCAAAACCCTGGGGAATATCGCTGCTTCAGGGACCGAGATCATCAGTAAACTGGGA
Source organism: uncultured Desulfovibrionaceae bacterium (assembly GCA_964597455.1). GTDB lineage: Bacteria > Bacillota > Dethiobacteria > DTU022 > UBA8154 > DUQX01. Next base: position 15,049 of record CAZQXY010000005.1, on the reverse strand, counting down.
GAAGAACACCTGCGGACAGGCTTCCCCATTGTTTATACTTCAGCGGACAGCGTGTTTCAAATTGCGGCTCACACGGAAATTGTTCCATTAGAAACCCTGTATGAGTGGTGCCTTCTGGCACGCAGAAATATCTTTGTGGGAAACCATGCCGTAGGCAGGGTAATCGCCAGACCATTTAAGGGTAAACCGGGCAGTTTCTGCCGCCTGAAAGAAAGAAAGGATTTCTCTCTGGTTCCTTTTGCTCCTACTCTGCTTGATCTGGTGCAAAATAATGGACGGCAGGTATGGGTTGTCGGCAAAGTAATGGATATCTTCTCTGGAAAAGGGGTTACCCGTCATCTTCCCGGCTCAGATAATGATAGCATTATGGAAGCCATCTCCTTTGCGCTTGATGAAAAATTTGACGGATTATTGTGGGCTAATTTAATTGATTTTGATATGCTCTATGGACATAGAAACGATGTTGAAGGATATGCGGCCGCCCTGGAAATTTTTGATCGTTTCCTCGGCAATGTTATGCAACGCTTAAATGGTGATGATCTGCTGGTAATTACTGCCGATCACGGCTGTGATCCAACTATTAAAGGAACGGATCATACCAGAGAATACGTGCCGCTGCTTATATACGGGCAGCATATTGCTCCGGGAAACCTTGGTACCAGGGAAAGCTTTGCTGATTTAGGGGCTACGCTGGCGGAGCTATTATGCGGGAAATCAACCCAAGACGGGCAGAGCTTTGCCGGAAAATTGCTCATCAGAGGAGGGGATTGGGGATGAGGGCGTTAGACCTGATTATTAAAAAAAGAGACGGACAGAGCCTTTCCGCGGAAGAAATATTCTTTTTGATTGACAAGTATAACAAGGGCTTAATTCCTGAATATCAGATTGCCGCTTTTTTAATGACTGTTTATTTTCAGGGTCTCAACTCCAAAGAAACTGCTGCGCTTACCGCCGCTCTGGCAGAATCGGGGGAGATGCTTGATTTTTCTTCCCTGGGGAAACTGGTAGCGGACAAACATAGCAGCGGTGGGGTGGGAGATAAAACAACCCTTGCTCTGGCCCCGCTGGTAGCGGCTGCCGGAGTCCCCGTGGCCAAAGTTTCCGGCAGGGGATTGGGTTTTACCGGGGGGACGATCGATAAACTGGAGAGCATACCGGGTTTTAGCGCAGAGCTACCCCTGGAGAGGTTTATCGAGCTGATTAAAGAAAATGATCTGGCGATAATGGCCCAAACGGAGAGAATGACTCCCGCGGACAAAAAGCTTTATGCCCTGCGGGATGTTACCGGAACAGTCGAAAATACTTCGCTGATTGCTGCTTCTATTATGTGCAAAAAAATTGCCGCCGGGGCCGGTGCTATCTTACTGGATGTCAAAACCGGGAAAGGCTCCTTTATGAAGACCAGGGAAGAAGCGTTTTACCTTGCAGAGACGATGCTTCGTATAGGAAAAGAAATGGGCAGAAGAATTGTTTCGGTTGTAACAGATATGAATCAACCGCTGGGTTTTGCCGTTGGAAACGCCCTGGAGGTAAAAGAGGCGATCAGTATTTTAAAAGGCGAAGGCCCTGCCGATGCGGAAACACTCTGTATCGTTCTCGGCGGTTATATGCTTACGCTTGCCGGCAAGGTGAGAAACCCGGAAGAAGGCCAGGACGAGCTTCGCAAACTGTTAAATAACGGGGCAGCACTGGAAAAATTTAAGCAGATGATCAGTTCTCAGGGAGGAAACGCTCAATGTGTGGATGATTTGTCCTTATTGCCACAGTCAAAACTCGTTGCAGTAATCGAAGCGCCAAAAGCAGGCTATATTAGTGAAATTGACACGAGAAAGGTGGGTAAAGCGGCGGCCCTTCTAGGTGCGGGAAGATCTTACAAGGGGGAAGAGATAGATCCCTCTGCGGGGATTGTATTGAACCAAAAAGTAGGGAACCAGGTGTCTGCAGGGGATGTTTTGGCTCAGATCCACGGCAATAAAGAAGAGCTTCTTCAGGCTGCCTGCAAAGATCTGATTAATGCTTTTGCGATTAGCGATGAAACGCCGGAAGAACTTCCGCTTGTTTACGGTGTGGTTCCCCCGTTTCCCAGTTAACACCTCGCGGTTTTTCAGTTAACTAACACGTTGCGTCTGTAAAAAAAAATTGCCTTGTTTCAGAAGAAGCAAGGCTTTGTTGTATCATTTAATAAGTAGTGGGGAAAATATAGCAGGAGGGATGACAGAAACATGAAAAGAAAATTATTAGCTATCTGTTTTCTGATTTTCTTTATACTGCTTATTTTTCCTTTGGGAAAAGTTCAAGCCTTTGAAGGGGAAATTCAATCCAAAGCAGCGTTATTAATGGAGTATAAAACAGGAGAAATCTTATTTGCCGTCAATGAGCATGAAAAGCTTTACCCGGCGAGTTTGACCAAGATCATGACCATGCTGCTGGCCCTGGAAGCTTTGGAAAGAGGGGAAATTTCTCTTGATGACCAGGTTCCCGTAACAAAATATGCGGAATCAATGGGAGGCTCAACTATTTTCTTAGCCGCTGGTGATGTTGTTGATTTAGAATCATTGTTGATTGGCATAGCCGTCGGTTCGGCAAATGACGCAGCAGTAGCGGCAGCAGAGTATATTTCCGGCAGCGAAGCGGGATTTGTCGAATTAATGAACAGACGTGCCGATGAGCTGGGGATGCGAAATACAAATTTTGTCAATGTCAATGGCCTGCACCACGATGATCATTATACTACGGCCTTTGATGTTGCCCTGATGAGCAGGGAATTGATGTCTTTTCCCATTTTTGCCCGCTGGACCTCTATCTGGATGGATGAGAATTTTTTAGAAGGCAAAATAAAAAGTGAAAAAGTATATTTAAGCAATACAAATCGCCTCATCCGCTACTACGATGGTTGTGACGGCGTAAAAACAGGGTATACGGACAAAGCAATGCACTGTATATCTGCTACGGCGGAAAAGGATGGCACCCGTTTTATAGCAGTTGTTTTAAACGGCCCATCAAGTGATATCCGTTATGAAGAGGCACGGGATTTGCTTAATTACGGATTTGTAAATTTCTACACTCTGGAGCTGGCTGATGAAAAAGAAAGAGTCGCCAGGCTTCCTGTAGAAAAAGGTATCGCCCGGGAAGTGGATATCCTGACAAGCGAAAATTTGAGTCTGCTGATCAGAAAAGGCGAAGAGCCGCAGTACAGGACTGAACTTGAGCTCCCCAAAAGATTGAAGCCTCCCGTTCTCATAGAAAAGAAGGTGGGAAAGATTAAAGTTATGCAGGGGGATACCATCCTGAAAGAAGTGGATCTTGAGGTTGCCCAGGAGGTGGCCGGAGCATCTCTGACGCGCCTTTTCCAGAGATACCTGGAAATTTGGTTAAAATTTGGCAGATAAAATAAATTTTAACAAGCCCTTCGAGGGCTTATTTTTTTGCAGGAAATTTCCATTATATGCAGAATTATTTTGCAGTAGGCTGTTTTATGGGCAGTAAGCTGATTCATAAAGGGAGGGCATATAATATTGCAGGTTCAGCTCATTAGAAGAAAAAAAAACCTCATTGCACGCTTTAAGGGTGAATTAGACCACCACACTTCTTCTGTTTTTCGACAGACAGTAGATAAAGAATTAAAAAAAAATGATCATGTACAGAACTTGATATTAAATATGACAAATTTGACTTTCATGGACAGTTCCGGTATCGGTTATCCTGGGACGTTACAAACAGATTAAGGCCAGGGGAGGAAAGGTCATAATCTGTGGATTAAAAACGCATAATAAAAAGATCCTGGAGATGGGAGGCCTGTTCAAGATTATTCCGGTTTGCAGCGATGAAAGTAAGGCAATAGCCAGCCTGGATTGATTTTTGACCATTATTATTTGAGGAGGTGGAGACTGGCTTGCAGGTGCATGCCGGTTGCTAATGAACTATATGATACTTGAAGTCCCCGCAAGATCAGAGAATGAAAGTTTTGTGAGAGTTGTGATCGCTGCCTTTGCAGCACGCCTCGATCCTACCCTGGAGGAGCTAAACGAAGTTAGGACTGCGGTCTCAGAAGCGGTTACAAATAGCATTATACATGCTTATGAAGATGATCGCGGTGTTATAAAGATAAGCGCTTATATTGATGAACGGCAGTTAACTGTAGAAATATATGACTCCGGTAAAGGCATCGCAGATATCGCCAGGGCACGTGAACCGCTTTATACAGAAAAACCGGAACTGGAGAGATCCGGAATAGGTTTTACAATTATGGAAAATTTCATGGATGAGGTAAGAGTAGAATCTGTACCGGGAGAGGGAACGGCTGTTAAAATGTCAAAGGTCTTTGGCAGGGTTGCTGAAAGCAATCATTAAGAACTGGGCATGAAAAAGGAGATAGTCATATGCCGGAGTACACCGAAGAGCAACTGCGGGAACTTTATCTTAAAAATAAAAAAGATGATCCTGAGGCCCGGGAAAAAGTCGTTAATTATCACCTGCCTTTGGTACATGCCCTTTGCAGGAGGTATCCCCTGGATATAATTGAATATGACGATATTTTCCAGGAAGGCTGCCTGGGACTGCTTAAAGCTCTCAAAGATTATGATCCTGACCGGGGAACGAAGTTTTCAACGTATGCTGTTCCTTTTATTCTCGGAGAGATCAAATCATTTTTACGCCGCAACGGTCATCTTCTAAAAGTATCGCGCTCCTATCATAATCATTATCTTCAACTCTTACAGAACAGAGATGATTTGCAGCAGAAATTAAAACGCCGCCCGCGCTTGGAAGAGCTTGCCGGGAAGATGGGTCTGTCCAAAGAAGAAATCGTCTGGTTGATGGAACTTCAGCATCCGGTTAGGGCTTTATCAGAAGAAGACTCCGTCCCCGGTGATACCGACAACTTTTTGGACAGGATTTTTCTAAAGGAAAAGTTGAATTCGCTTCCTCCACGCGAAAGGCAGATTGTTTTCTTGAGGTATTTTCTGGAAAAGAGCCAGGAGGAGGTGGCCAAAATCCTCGGGATATCCCAATCCCATGTTTCGCGGCTGGAAAGGCAGGTTATCAGGGAATTAAGGGAAAAACCCTGAGATAATCCTGCACGTACAAAATGAGATTACCACCTAAAAAGAGGCTTGCAGAAGGCCTTTTTTTTATCATAAAAAAACCGGATACGAGAATAATAGAAAAAAGAACATAACCTCAGGAGGAATGTTTTTTTGTCGAAGGATACACAACACTTTCTAATACTAATTCTGATCATCATTATTTTAATGACAGCATTTTCCTTCTTTTTGGTTACTTCTCTTTTACCTCCGGAGGAACAGACTCCCCGGCGTTCCCGCCCCGTTATCACCACACAACAATGGACACCAAGTGCGACAGTGAGAACCGTCCCCTTTGTCGCAGAGAATAGAAGATAAAAAAATGAGGCAAACTATCGAAGTCAGAAGTCAAATCTGATTAATAGAAAGGAGGATAAAAATGGGCGTAGCAAAGATAATTGAATTAATCGGCGAATCAACCGAGGGCTGGGAGGATGCGGTCAGGGATGCGGTAATGAGGGCCTCTGATACTGTAGAGGGCATCACAGGGGTTGAAGTATTAAATCTGACTGCAAATGTGTCTGACGGTGATGTTGTGGAATTTAAAGCCAATGTAAAGCTGGCTTTCGGTGTACGCCAGTAGCCGCTTTCAAAAGGAAGTGTAGACTATTAGTTCCGCCAAAGAAACAAAGGATGTTCTGATTGACAGAAATTGGATCAACAACTGGCAACGGTTAAAACAACCTAAACCTCCAATAATTAAAAATATTACCTATGCTTTTCTTTTTGGAGGTTTGATATGTGTGTTCGGCCAGCTTATTTTAAATATTTATGTTTCCTTAGGTGTTCCCCAACTGGAAGCGGGAAACCCGACTGTGGCAACGGTTATTTTTATTGCAGCATCACTTACTGCCGCAGGAGTTTTCGATGATATTGCCCAGTTGGCAGGAGCGGGCATTGCAGTTCCTGTAACAGGGTTTGCCAATTCTGTGACTTCCATGGCGATGGAATTTAGAAGAGAAGGGTTGGTCACAGGAACAGGGGTGAAGATGTTCGCCCTGGCCGGCCCGATCATTGTTTTCGGCGTGGTGACCGCTTTTGTTGTTGGGCTTATATCGGCTTTAATTTAAGAAAGCCGGTAAGAGGGGGAGCTGGTAATTGCAGACTTTTGCAGTTGAAAGGAAAATTGGCAAACAGAGTGTGCTCCTGGAAAGAGATATAATGCTGCTTTCTTCAGCAACGGTTGCAGGCCCCAAAGAAAGTTTGGGGCCTTTGTCAGCCGATTTTGATCGCACTTACAGCGATAATATTATTAATGAAAAAAGTTTTGAAAAAGCAGAGTGTCATATGCTTGAAGAGGCATGTTACCTGGCACTAGGGAAGGCAAGGCTGACTCCGGATGATCTGGATTTTTTTATCGCCGGGGATCTGCTCAACCAGGTGGTAACAGCTTCTTTTTGCGCCAGAAAGCTTGCTGTTCCTTTTCTGGGTATTTATGGCGCGTGTTCAACGTTAGCGGAAGGGTTATCCCTGGGAGCAATGCTGACGGAAGGCGGTTTTGCAAAACATATCCTTGTTGGCACGTCCAGTCATAACTGCAGTGCAGAGAGACAGTTTCGTTACCCGACGGAATATGGTTTCCAGAGGCCGGGTTACGCGCAGTGGACCGCAACAGGAGCCGGGGCGGTTGTTCTGGGAAGCGGAGGGGAAGGACCCCGCGTAGAGTCAATTACTACGGGTAAAGTGGTTGATACCGGTATCAAAGACCCTCTTGCCCTCGGCGCAGCAATGGCGGGAGCAGCAGCTGATACAATATACAATCATTTCATGGATCTGGACAGAAATCCATCTTATTACAATATAATCCTCACGGGCGACCTGGGCGGGGTTGGAAAAAAATTAAATGAGCATATCCTTGCGGGTAAGGGATATGATATCCAGGCGAATTATGCCGATTGCGGCGTTTTATTATATTATCCGCACCAGAAAGCCGGTTCCGGAGCAAGCGGTTGTGCCTCCTCAGCTCTGGTTTTTCTGGGCCATTTTTATCGTAAAATGATGGTCAAAGAACTCCGTAAAGTCCTGCTCGTAGCCACCGGAGCCCTGCACAGCCCCACTACGGTATTACAGCAGGAAAGCATTCCCTGTATTGCTCATGCAGTTTCACTGGAAATATAATCATGCCGAAGGAGTGTAATCATTGGGTAATTATTGGACGGCCTTTATGGTGGGCGGTGTTATTTGCATTATCGGACAGTTACTATTTGACCTGACTCCGTTGACCCC